>CAZBDB010000061.1:0-6388 GCA_964490655.1 uncultured Candidatus Bathyarchaeia archaeon
GGAACTCTGACCAGTCGAGAGATGATAGAGGCCACGGTCAAAGCGGTAAAGGAGCGGACTGACGCAGGTCAGATAATCATCGCAGAGGGCGGTGGAGGAAGCCAGACCTGGGAAAGCTACTTCAAATTAAATATTGTAGAGATCGCTCGGAAGTACGGCGCGGGCCTAGTCGATCTGAACTGGGATGAGACTTGGAAGATTAGAATCCCCAATGCCTATGTGATGAAGGAGCTTTGGGTCACTAGGACGATCCATCAAGTAGCTGACGTCATAATCTCGCTGCCGGTCTTGAAGGTCTGGGGTTCAGGTGTAACGCTCGCGCTTAAGAACATGATTGGAGTTGCGCCTGGACGACACTATGGCTTCGGCAAGGAAGGCGTACCTCACAGAGCGAAGAATGACCCGAACGATCTCGTTTACGGCCAGTCGAAGACTTTGGCTGGCGCAATAGTCGACATCAACTATGCAAACCGAGCTAACATAGCCATTATAGACGCTCTAACCGTGGCCTATCCGAAAGTGGAGCCCAAGAAGAAAACAAGGATCTACAAGGGGGAATGGGAGGTTTACCCACTGAACGCAGTGATAGGAGGCTTCGACCTAGTTGCAACGGACGCTGTTGGCTCCGCCGTGATGTGCATCGATAATCAGAAAGTTCTACACTTGAACATGGCTCAGGAGCGAGGTCTCGGTGTCAACGACCTCGAGAAGATCACGGTCATAGGTAAATCTTTAGATGAAGTCAGACATCCGGCTAACCCCTCCAACCCTGGCCAAGGAGAACTTAGGCTCAATATATGCCGACAAAAGGGAGGATCATGACCTTCCTTCAGCTTCGCCATTCGTGATGCTCGTTCAGATTTGCATAGAAAGGCCCGTGTATATTTTAGGATTGGATGTAACTTTGCGACTGGGTTGGAGATTCTTTAGTTTGATAATATCCCCAAACAGTCCAATAAGTATGGCTAGCTTATGTAGGTTACTCGTTCTTCCTCGGCTTTGCGCATCCTCTGCACTGCGAGCTCCCTTTGCTTCTCAATCTCACGCATACGCTCCATTATCTGCTCAGACTTGCCTATCTCCCTTTCAAGCCCTGCCAAATCGACCTCGATCTTTAACAGACTAGTGATCACATTCAGGATTTTCTCTGCTGCCCTCGGATCTGGCATGTAGCCCGGAGTCTCCCCGAGGAGGCACAAAGCATCCGTATTCCTCATTCTAGCCAACCCCAGGAGCAGACCGGATATCCCGACTATCGGGTTTCCAGGTGGGCTACTGATGGCCCCGGACTCCAATGCCGTCTTCAAGACCTCATGGTTCGTCGAGGCAGCTACGACTCTGGGTGTATCTTTCACCTCGGTCTTATAACCCCCGACCGTTATGACTAGCTTGACGCCCTTGCTCTCTGCGTAATCAAGTATTGAGCGGGCAACCTCATACTGGCCCTCGATTGTCTGTGCCTGGGTGTCCCCTGTCAGAAGAATCAGGTCGTTCTCCCTCTGCTCATTCTGCCAGTAGTAAAACTCGTTCCTGAGAAGTCTCACGCTGCCCCTCTTAGTTACAAGGACGTAGTAGGCGAAATGTGGCGAATACAGCTCAGCCAACCTCTTAGCCTTCATCTGCCTCCTCAAGTATTGCACAGCTATCTTGCCAACTGTTCCGAGACCTGGTAATCCCTCCACTAAGATTGGGTTATTCAGTATAACCTTGGACCTTTCTCTAACTACTGTCTTTCTCATTCGTTAACATAGACCTCTTTCATTGCATGCCTGTACTTCGCATATTTATCATCAGGTGAGAACTTGGCTGGATGAGGTATACGTGGCTTTCCTCCGCAGTAGGGGCATACTTCCGTCTTTAGAGTGTATCTTCCACAATTCTTACACTTCCTTAGGAGCCAGACCATCATGGTTAGCTCCTGCTGAAAGAACCTTCTCCTCCTGCATCCTTGATGGAATCTAGAGACGTGTCAACAGCCCGTTTGAGGAGGCCCTCAGCTTCCTTGTAATCTCGGGCTGAGACCTCGACCCGGTATCTGGGTGGAGCTATAACATGAACCTTAACCCTTGTACCTTTAGGCTTCTGAACGTTCTGAGCGCTGATGAGTGCCTTCTTTATATGTTGCACACCATTTGGCTTCGTACTGACGAGGTTTAAGATCCCCTTTATCTTCACCATGGGTATCTTTATCTTGTCCTTTGCGACCTCTGCGATCGGGGCAGCAATATCCTCAGGGATTCCTATCTTCAGTAGGGCTTCTTTGCCCTCTCTTGCAACCCGTTCAAGCCCGTCATATAGGTCTCCATAGCTCTTTTCGATGAGTGTTCCCGCCTTGTCGTAGAGCTCTTCTACGGAGATTGCGAGCTTCTTCGCGCTGCTTCTGATAAGACTTTCGGCTTTTATACTTCTCTTCCATAGAAGCATTTTTTCTATTCTTTCACGCTTCGTGACTCTTCGAAGTGTTAGGTCAATGTGTCCTCTATCAATGTTGACTCGTAAAACCTTCAATACAACCTTCTGTCTCTCTCGAACATGATTTCGGATGTTCCTGACCCAGCTTGATGAGATCTCCGATATGTGTAAGAAGCCCTGCTTATCATATTCGTCGAGCCTAACGTAGGCTCCATACCCAGGTATGTTCATGACTGTGGCGACTACCAGTTCCCCAACTTCTGGCCACTCGTCCTTCCTGAGCATACTTTTCACTCCATTACTGCAACGACTTCTCCCTTGATATCTGCCTTCCCACCTGTAGGTTCAGCCAGAACAGCCCCGCAGATATTGCAGTGGACGATCGTCGCCACATGACTGAAGACCATCTGCTCGTTCCCACAGTCTGGACATCTGACCCTGAGAAAGGTGCTTCTAGGTTTAGGTATGACCTGCTCCCACTCGCTCATATATGTCCCCTATGATCTTGAATCAGTTCATGTGATCGTCAATTTTCTAAGCCTTATTCCTTCTCTATGTCTTGTGTAGCCACAAGAGCTGCATCTTAGCTTTAAGGTCTGCTTCTTTGTGGTCTTAGCTGTCCTCCGAAGGCGCCGGGCCAGCCTTCCGCCGTAGCCCTTCCTCCTCCGCTCGTGCCGTCTCGCTCCTTCTGCTAAGGCCCGTCTCTTCCCCTCTCTATAGAGCGAGACAGAGTGCGGCTTATGTGTATTGCACCTCGAACAGTAGGTCACAATCTCTTTCGGAACATTCATTGTTGTCACCGAAGACGGGCCATTCGTCATACTAGACCATGCTAGATGATATTTAAACCTTCTTTTCTATTGGATAAGCATTAAAAGTGGAATTGGAGAATAGGTATCAGCTAACGTTGAGATATCCATAAGTCTTAACGGAGAGGAAAGAATGGGCAAGGCGGCATACAAGGTTAAGGGCGGAAAGATGATAAGGGTCCAGCTAATGCAGAGAGATGGAAGGATTGAGTGGCTTAAGATTACAGGGGATTTCTTCCTCCATCCAGAGGACCTCATTGAAGAGATGGAGCGCATGCTTATTAGCTCACCGATCGAAGAGGAAGGGATAAGCAAGTCCATCGCAGCATTGATCAAGGAGAGGAAGGGTACACTGGTAGGTGTGGCGCCTATGGACATTGCGCGATGTGTCATGATGGCGGGTGAGTTAGATGGTTGAGGATTGGCGGCTACTGGACACGGGCGGGAATGATGCGTACTACAACATGGCGCTCGATGAGGCTATAGCTACCGCTCGATCGATGGGTAAAGTCGCGAACACGGTTAGGTTCTTCAGGTGGAAGCCTTCTGCGGTCTCTATCGGCTACTTTCAGGGCATGGAGGAAGAGGTTGACATAGCCGCTTGCAAATCGATGGGTGTGGACTACATCAGGAGAGTAACTGGTGGCGGGGCTGTATACCATGATTATAGCGGAGAGTTGACCTATGGCATCATGGTGGACGAGGCACACAATCTTGTCCCTAAAGATATCTTGAGGAGCTATGACGTTCTATGTTCCGGCTTAGTTGTGGCTTTAGGCCTTCTTGGGATTCCTGCTGAGTTCAAGCCGATAAATGATATCGTTGTGGCGGGTCGGAAGATCTCTGGCAACGCTCAGACCAGGAGGATGGGGGTCGTCCACCAGCATGGCACGATACTTAGAGAGGTAGACCCTGACATCATGTACTCTCTCTTAAAGGTTCCAAGCGAGAAGATACGGGATAAGCGCATCAAGAGCGCCAAGGAGAGGGTTACATCAATAAATGGCTATCTTGGGAGAGAAGTTGGTTTTGAGGAGCTTAAGGAGGCTCTTAAAGACGGGTTTGAGAGAGCCTTGAACATCAGGCTTGTTGAGGGGAGGATCGCTCAGTACGAGCAGGAGTTAGCCGCCCAACTTCGGGTGAAGTATGCTTCAAGAGAGTGGAACTTCAAGCGTTGATAGCTGTTCGTGGATAAGCAGAAGGTTTATTATTCGGAAGTTCTTGAACGTTCTCATTCCGAATCTGATTGGAGTTCGACTAAGTATGTCTGAGAAGAGTGTTCAATGGGTTGTGGAAGACCCTGAAAAGGAAAACGTGTTCTGGCCTTCTGAGGCGATGAAGAAGAAAGCATTGGTGAGCGATAAGAAGGTTTACGAAGAAGCATCCAAAGATACAGTCGCATGGTGGGCGAAACTTGCGAACGAGGGTATAACGTGGTTCAAGAAGTGGACTCAGACTTACTGGTGGGAGCCACCGTTCTATAAATGGTTTGTCGATGGAAAATTGAACCTTTCCTACAACGCGCTTGACAGACACGTGGATTCGTGGAAGAGGAACAAGGCTGCTATAATCTGGGAGCCCGAGCCGCCAGATGAGCCTCATAGGGTGCTGACATATTATGACCTATACAGGGAGGTCAACAAGTTTGCGAATGTGCTGAAGGATCTGGGGGTCAAGAAGGGGGATCGAGTCGGAATCTACCTGCCTCTGATTCCTGAGGTTCAGATCGCTATGCTGGCGTGTGCCCGAATCGGAGCTGTGCACAGCGTCGTCTTTTCAGCTTTCAGCGGCCAGTCTTTGAAGGAGAGGATGATCGATGCTGAGGCGAAGGTCCTCATAACAGCCGACGGATACTACAGACGGGGCAGACAGATAAATCTTAAAGCCAACGCCGACCTAGGTGTCGAGGGTACGTCCATAAAGGATGTTGTCGTGGTTAAGAGGCTCGGTAACGAAGTGAAAATGGTCGGGGGTCGTGACCGCTGGTGGCATGAGCTGATGGAGAATGCAGGCTCAAGATGCGATGCCGAGTCCATGGACAGCGAAGATATGCTTTTCATACTTTATACAAGTGGGACTACTGGTAAGCCGAAGGGGATTGAGCATCATTCAGGAGGATACGCGGTTCAAGCTTACTGGACGGCGAAGTGGGACTTCGATCTCCAAGATGAGGATGTCTTCTGGTGTACAGCTGACGTTGGATGGATTACAGGCCACACCTACAACTGCTACGGCCCGTTGATGGCCGGTGCTACTATCCTAACCTACGAAGGTGCCCTTAACTATCCGGGTCCGGACCGGTGGTGGCAGATAATAGAGAAGCACGGCGTCACAATCTTCTATACTGCACCGACAGCGATCAGGATGCTCATGGGGGTCGGGGATGAATGGCCGAAGAAGTACGATCTAAGCTGCCTCCGAATCCTAGGTACAGTGGGGGAGCCCATAAACGATGAGGCTTGGATGTGGTACTTCAACGTCATCGGCGGCGGGAGATGCCCGGTAATAGACACTTGGTGGCAGACCGAGACGGGCGCTACATTGATAAACTCTCTTCCTGGAATAGGACCGTTTATCCCGACCGTTGCTGGGAGGCCCTTCCCAGGGACGAGGTTCTCTATTCTAACAGAGGATGGGAAGCCAACTGGCATTGGTGAGGGGGGATATTTGGTTCAGTTGTCTCCTTTCGCCCCAGGTATGCTCCGGACGATCTACAAGGATCCTGATAGGTTCAGGGAGCAGTATTGGAGCATCTATGGAGAGAAGAACTACTACACGAGTGACGGGGCCTACTTCTATGATGAGCTGGGTAATATTCGGCTGACCGGTCGAGTGGACGATGTGATGAAGGTTGCTGGTCACAGACTCTCAACGGCTGAGGTTGAGAACGCGTTGACTCAGCATCCGGCAATTGTGGAATGTGCAGTAGTGGCTTCTCCGCACCAGATTAAGGGTGAGGTTCCTGTGGCATTCGTGAATGTGAAGTCGGGGTACAAGGCTTCACCGGAGCTTGAAGCTGAGTTGAGGAAGCAGGTGGACAAGGTTATAGGTCCGACGGCTAGACCTGATAGGATCATCTTTGTGGAGGATTTGCCGAAGACTAGGAGTGGCAAGATTATGCGTAGGATTCTGAAGGCTTTGACGAGGAATCAGCCTGTGGGGGATGT
>CAZBDB010000062.1:0-3706 GCA_964490655.1 uncultured Candidatus Bathyarchaeia archaeon
TGAAACGGACCTATCACCATACATGCTAATTCCACTGAGCAGTTGAGATAACGATAGTGATTCTATCAAGTTAACTTCCTGAAACGTTTCCTGATGAAAATGGCTACGACCAGAAACATGGTTATTACTAGGCTGATTGCTAAGTAAGGCATGATCTCTGTAAGTCCGCCAGCAGTGGGGGGTTCAGGATAGTTCTCTCTGAAGCCCTGATAAGAAACTAGGTAGGAGGCATAATTGTCATATTGCTGCAAAATGTTGGGTAGATAATCCCCACCCAAAAGTTTGCACCCCTCTCTCTCCCAGCCGTGCCCGAGAATCTCTATGGTGATCGGAGCATCCGCCTTAACCACGTGAACACCCTGTGCCAACCTGAAATACTCGTCTTTCTTGGCTTTTACCTTTGCTACATCAATGTCTATGGTCGATTCCTCATGGGCAAAGAGCAAAGCCTCGGTGGGGACGAAAAAGCCGAATTTCTGACCCGGTCTAACCACCACAAGGCTCATGTCGTCGCCCATATGCTCGGGATAGAATGCCTCCGTACCTGAGCCATACCATCCGCCACCGTCCCCTATCAGGATGGATATGTTTCCTGTGCTGTCGATTCTCATGGGTGTTCTGATGTCAGAGATGTTATGCCACTCTCCAGCAGTTAGACCCAGCTTCAAATCTGGTCCAAAGAGTGTCTTATGCCAACTAGGCCTCTTCACGTCGTAGAAAACAATCTCAGCATCATCCAGAGCCACCGATATAGTTGTGTAGTAGTCCCCTCGAACAGCCAGGAAGTGTTTGCCTACGAAGCCTCCGGTTAGACATGGGAGATACAAGAAGGAGTTGGTGGCCAACGCGGCAATCAGAATCCTCCCTGTAGATACAACTCTATAGACCTTTAGGGCTAGAAAGTCTGCCTCACCAGTCAGTCTTTCAAGATATATAGTTCTTGTCTCCCCTGCGGTTCCCTGCAGCTCAGCTATCGCACTAGCCTCAGCGTCCTGAATGGTTACATGGGAGTCCTCAATGAAGAAAATGACGTTTGTCGAGTTTGTGGGTGCAAAGATGAATTCGTAACCAACGTATCCGCCGTCAGTGCATGGGTAGAACGCAGAAGCCCCATGCCCACCCCACTCCTTCCAACCTCCGCCGCTGAGAAGCACGGATACAAGCTTACCTGAGACTACCTTGAAGTAGGTGTCATTGGCTAGGGAGATCCTCCTGAACTCCATTCGGTTTATGGTAAGTGAGGCTATCATTCCTTTATCAGTTAGGTCATACACTTCGACTGAGGTGCCGTCGTGAACGCCGACGATAGTAAGCTGTGGAGGTGAGCCCACATACCTATGACGAGGTCCGTGATTCGTACTGGCAAAATAGTAGTAGATGGGTTTAACAGTTGGGGGGGCATACCCATAAAAGACGTACTCATCTGGAGCCTCAGAAGCGGCGCATGCGGTCTGATGCAATAACCTAGGAAGCAGGATAAGCGTGAGAAAAGCAAGAAAGACCCTAGATGAATTCATGTCGAAAACAAGTTCTGCCAAAGCTAATAAAGCTTTTTCGCGAATAATATGTAGTAAAGGTCATGGCGCGCCGCGTGAAGATTGGCCCCTTAAACCTTGTTGCTGTCGACCTCGAACACACACTTGTCCCAAGCCAGCACAGCTCTGTTGGCCATTGCATTTCTTGGTCTTATGATGTTCCTGTTCTCAAGAGAAGAGCTTGTAGATAGTGAATGCTGGATGTTCAGAGTCACAAGAGTAATAAACTCGTCGTCCAATGTTGAGTAAAGAAGGGTGTTAGGACTTGGGAGGATACGAGCTGGTGCGTCGAGCTATAGAGTTTGATTCACCGGAACGTCTTCCTTTCTACCAAGATGTTCTCCCTGATGTGCCGAGCGACGTGATAGACTCGTGGGAGATGGACCGAGCGAAGCGGGGTTGGTTCTTCGATAAGGGTGGCGAGGATGATTGGGGATGCGTCTGGCAGAGAACAGAGAAGGATAACATGGGACAAGTTAAGGCGCATCCTCTAGAAGACTGGAGTAGATTGAAAGATTACAGTGCGCCAGACCCTGATGACGACTACTATTATGAACGGATTCCGGAGGATCTTGAGGAAGCCGGCGAGAAATATGTTGTGTTGACTTGTCACTTCAACTTGATTGAACGCCTACATATGCTTCACGGCTTTCGCCAAACATTCGTTGACTTGTACCGGAAACCGGACAAGATCGAAGAGGTCCTCGACCTAATATTGGACTTCAAGATCGCTATGATCAGAAACGTGTGTAGCCGCTTCGGTAGGACGGTTCATGGTATCTTCTTCACAGATGATTGGGGCACTCAACAGGGAACATTGATCGATCTGGGAACATTCCGAGAATTCTTCAAACCACGATATGAGAAACTAGTCAGAGCTGTTCATGATGCAAACCTGCATTTCATCCTTCACACATGCGGTAAAGTAACCAAGTTCATACCCGAATTCATCGACCTCCAAATCGATGTCTTGAATCTTCAACAGCCGAGAGTACTTCCCCTCGAAGAAGTAGGAGAAAGATTCGCCGGAAAGGTATGCTTTCTCACAACCGTTGACATTCAATCAACCCTCCCAACGGGAACATACCAAGAGATTCGAAGAGAAGTGGAAGATCTCATCGAATACTGGGCAACACCTAGCGGGGGACTAATCGTGTTCAACTACGGTGACGGCACGGCGATAGGCGTCAGCCCAGACCGTACCCAAGCAATGTTTCGAGCTTTCATGAAGCATATGTCCCGAAGAACGTGGCACTAAACTGTCACTATCTCGTTTCGCCGTCATGCAATCCCGAACACTGGAATAAGTTCAATATCAAGCCTAGTGGCGTTCGATGCTTCAAACAACTTTTGGCCACTTCTTTGTTTCGCTAACAACACCGTAGCAGTCTGTTCTTCCAACTCCGATCACCATGAACTTTCTTTTGTCCGTTCGGTCCATCAAGCTCTTATCCACTGAAACAGCAACCGCTTTGCCGAAGATCAAGTCCCGCTTATGCCAGTCCAATAGGCATTCATAATGAGCGACACATTCCTCTATTCTTGGCGGTCTCACTTTTTCCGATGGGATTGGAGTTAGTCCAGCTCTTTCTATTTCGTTCAAACCAGGAGGGCAGGGATTCCCTGTTATTGTGGCCGCTTTCAAAACCTTACCTGCTATGTCTTCAGTGGGAACGTTTATCACAAACTCCCCAGTCTCCATAATGTTTTGATGGGTGTGATGTTCAGGACTACAGGAAAACGCGAAGTATCTCATCGAGCTAACAGTCATGAAATTCGTTTTCACCGCCGCATTCGGCGTGCCTTCCCCATTCACAGTGGTGATGAGAACTACTGGGCGTACGATAAAACTCCTCTCTCTATACCAGTTACTAGCCTGCTCACCAGACAAGCCCTCTGGAGCGTGCAAAGGCAAGGAGACCTTCTCAACCAACACTTCATCACCTAATCGTTAACCAAATCCCAAGACTATCATGCTGTTTTCTTGTGGTTCATCGCTAGTGAAACATAAACCCTTTGACACTAGGGAAATTGAAGAGAAATGGCTGTCAAATGATGGAGAGAGATGTCTGTATAGTGGATGAGATGTGCAATAGATGTCCCAGCTCCGACCGTTGCATCAGGTGACTCCGTCACGGATTCTCGAAGGTCGTGTCTCTTCACATTTGGCA
>CAZBDB010000062.1:3806-6387 GCA_964490655.1 uncultured Candidatus Bathyarchaeia archaeon
ATAGAACCTACGGCCCAAGAGAAAGTCTTCACCTTGACAATCTCGGTTAAGTATGAAAACGGCGGGACAAACATCTGGAACCTCACCGAGGAAGATTCCACAATTGGATTATTCATGAATACAACAAGGCAAGAAGTCTACCTGACAAATCATTCCTTCTCAGACAGACTATTCCGGAGGGACGTAGACGGCAACTACATAGCAATAGTGGATTTCCCAACCAAAAAGCTACAACCCGGGTCTTCCCTAGAATACCAAGTTGATTTCAGGATAATCACGAAACCACAATCAACACCGGATATAGATGAAAGAAACTCACACGGCCTCGATGAAATCCCCCTGGATCTGAAGGAGAGATTCCTTGGAGCCGAAGGCCCGTGGCAAGTTGACGATCCCGCCCTCGTAATGTTGGCTAGAGAGATCGTAGGAAACGAAACAAACGTGCTCTCAATAGTAAAGAAGATGATCATATGGATCAGGTCCAATATCAGCTATCAGAGTTGGGAGCTCCCGAAATACCCAAACGAGACGTTAAGAGACAGATTTGGAGACTGCGACGATCAGGCAAACCTTCTGATCACCCTCTGTCGTATATGCAGAATTCCAGCCCATCTACAGATAGGCTGCATATACCTGCCCAGCCGGGCCAATAGGACGAATAGATATTGGGACGACCATCTAGTATACAAGCTGATGAAGATTGGTTGGCACGGATGGGCGATGGCCTATATCCCTCCTTGGGGGTGGCTTCCAATCGATCTCACATACGCAGAAGGCATATCGGAGGACCCCTTAAACGCGATCAGAAGATCAGCTCTGACGCTTCAAAGAACGATCCAATACATGAATATCATAAGAACAGACTACGTTGCATCGTCTGTGAACCTCAGGAGTTTCCTCGTGAGATATGACTTTTACATTTATGAAAAGAATGAGATGGTAGAGGAGACTGTTCCCAGGATATCAGGGAGAGAATCCGAATCAAGTCTGCAGACCTCGGCAGCAGGAATCCTGTGCCTTCGGAAGCCCTCTTCAATCTTTGATGCCTTCGCCCACGTGAAGGCTTATAAATGAAAATGTCATTCTGTTTCTTCTTAGAAGGAAGATTGGACAAGGAGTAAGCTCTGTAATTGGCAAACTTCAAGGTGACGGTATCCGACCCTGAGACCGGTAAGTCTAGATCAGTTGAAATCGAGGGTAATAGAGCCGTCCCGCTAATAGGGAGAAAGCTGTCCGAAATCATTGACGGAACAGTACTGGGCCTTCAAGGATATAAGCTGCAGATAACCGGGGGCTCGGACAAGGATGGCTTTCCGATAAGGCCGAGCGTCCACGGCGGAGTACGCATCCGAACCATGCTCAGCGGCGGCGCAGGGTTCAAACCTAAAGAGAAAGGGCAAAGGCGTAGGAAGACCGTTAGAGGAAATACAATTACGGAGGATATAGTCCAGATAAACATGAAGATCATCGAGAAACCTGCGAAGAAGACTGAAGAAAAATAAGCGCTGTTCCTGCCTGTTCTGAAAGATGCCGTACATCAAATGGTCCTTGCGATCTGCTCAGGCAACCGTTCAGATCTTCTTGAAGACGTAAATAGACGAATGTATTGTCCTCTTAGTGTGGAGGGGAAATCTCTGAAGCCCGACATAGGATCATACTATCAAATGGTTGACTCAATGGCTGCGTCCACTGGACAATCTCTCTCATTCTTATCAGGGAGGTGGCCAGAGGTCGAGGTTTGGCGTACCAGAGCACGAGCCAAAGTCTTCGAGCTGCTCTCCTTCAATCCTCCTGAGACTCCTCTGAACGCCAGCGTTGATGGACAGCGTGAAGAAGATGGGATCCTGGTCGAAGAGATATCCTATGACATGCCCTACGGCACGCGTGCAAAAGGCTTCTTCCTATGCCCTAAGAAACGGAATGGTAGGTTGCCAGCCGTTGTGGCGCTTCATGATCACGGAGGCTTCAAATACTATGGCAAGGAGAAGATAACGGCCATACCAGATGAGCCGGAAATTCTTGTTGAGTTCAAGAAAGACAGCTACTCAGGTCGAAGCTGGGCAACAGAGCTGGCAAAGCATGGATTCGCCGTCCTCGCAGTAGACGTTTTCCTCTTTGGCAGCCGGAAGATTCCTGTAAGCTCACTAAATGAGGAGTTTCAGAGGCGTTTTGAGGGCTTAGAACCCGATTCGAAGGAGTACATCCAGAGATACAACGATTTTGCAGCTGAGCATGAGCATCTGCTCGCAAAGACCATCCTGGCAGCCGGATCGACATGGCCCGGCGTCTTCACATATGACGACCGGCGGAGCGTAGACTACTTGCTGACAAGACCGGAGGTTGATCCCAGCCGGATTGGATGTGGAGGTTTATCGGGGGGAGGCCTGCGGACGATCTTTCTCGCTGGATTAGATCCACGTTTACGCTGTGCCGTCTGTGTAGGCTTCATGAGCACCGTCCGTGAGATGCTCCGCAACCACATTAAGTGCCACACGTGGATGCTGTACGTCCCATATCTCTACAGGTTCTTAGATATGCCGGATGTAATCGCCCTGCGTGCACCAGCCCCTCTCATGGTGCA
>CAZBDB010000063.1:0-4276 GCA_964490655.1 uncultured Candidatus Bathyarchaeia archaeon
ACCCTGAAGAAATCTCCAAGCAAGCCTAGGGTGAAATGGCTTCCAGCACCTACGATAACTATCCTGGACGCATTCATGTTGGATAGATACAAGCCTTGACTTTATATGGCTTCTTCGAGTCAACTGGCACAGATGAAAAAGCTTATGTGAGCTACCAAGATAACTCTCCAAACATGAACAAGAAGAAAAAGCTGAAAGGTGTAGTCGTCTCCCTACCGACACCGGCGAATGAAAAGTACGAGATAGACTACGAAAGGTTCAAGGAGCATGTATCCTGGCTGGTAAGCGAGGGTCTAGTTAGGAGCAAGGCAGTTCTTATGGGTGCCGGCGGGCTGGGCGAGGGCTACTTCTTGACGAGGGAGGAGCATGAGAAGATCATGGAAGCCTTGGCGGACGCCGCGAATGGGAACGTTCCAACGATGACAGGGATGTTCCAGAGCTGCACAAAAGAGGCTGTGAGGAGGGCAAAGACTGCTCAAGACATAGGCGTAGATTTTGTGCAGGTCAATCCCCCGCACTATCTAGCCCCTTTGGATGAAGAGGTATATACACACTTCAAGATGATCAATGATAACGCTGACATCGGGATAATGGTCTACAACACCCCTTGGTGCGCGATGAATTACGAGATAAAGCCGGAGCTTATGGAGAAACTCGCAGAGCTCGACAACGTTGTAGGTGTCAAGTGGACGTCCTTCGATCCGATAAATCTTGTGAACATGCTCAAACAATTCTCGAGCAGACTGAACTTCATTGATAACAGTACGCTTATTTCCCTAGCCTTCCAGCTAGGAGCGAAGGGATATATCTCACTCTTGGGAAATGTCACGCCGAAAGCAGAACTTTACCTCCTTAATCTGCTAGAGAACAGAAGATACGGGAAGTTCGACCAAGAGTACAAGAGATTGCACGCATGGCGAGAGGTGCTCGGCTCCGCGGAAGAGATGGGCTTCCAAGGAGTAGGCGAAGGAACAATAACTAAAGCCATCTTCGAGGCAGTTGGGAGACCGATCGGTCCGCCACTACCGCCGCAGAGGAGAGTCGGAAAAGAAAGCTTAGAGAAAATAAAGGCCCTATTCAGAGAAAACAAGGTCTTCGATGCTGCTTTAGAGGTGGAATAAAATGTCAGGCGAGGAGCTTAGGATCTCCGTTGGCACTCCGATGATCGTCAGCAAGTCCAGGAGCTGGCACTGGTATCCTTCTATAAGAAAGTTGAGAGATGGTAGCCTGCTCTTGGTCTTTAGCATCATGGCTGATGCTCTTCCCGACAGCATAGTTAAGCCTCACCACGTTATGGTCCGATCCCAAGACGGCGGAAACTCTTGGTATTTCCATCGCTACCTATACTTCCCAACAACCGTAGCCGGAGACGCTCACGTATGCGCTCAACTCTCAGATGACATGGTTCTTGAACTCCCGAACAACGTTCATTTTGTCGGCGATGAGGAGTATCGGGTGCCCTATTGGAAGTCAGATGATAACGGTAAGACCTTCCTTGGGCCATATGATGCAAGCTTGGGTCTGCCAAAGGGTTCGATCGAGACTATGCCTGCTATGGGTAGGATGCTGGCCAATGTTAGAATCTACCGTTCAATCATAGAGACGGACAATGGTGACCTGTTGGCGTCCATGTATGGAAAGTTCAAAGGGGAGAAGAAATACAGGAGCTTTGTGGTCAAATCGACAGATCGCGGCCAGAGCTGGTCGTATCTATCCACCATAGCTTACAACCCGAATGTCGGAACAGAAGGCTTCTGCGAGCCCGTTATGGGCCTCTTGAAGAATGGTGAGATCTTATGCATGATGAGAACGGGAAGCGGAGAACCCTTGTATCAATCTAGGTCCAGCGATTACGGGGAGAGATGGAGCAACCCCGTGCCCACAGGCGCGAGAGGCGTCGACCCAGACTTGATCGTCATGAAAAGCGGCATTGTAGCATGCAGTTATGGCAGGCTTCAACCGAGGATAGAGATAGAACCGTCGGTCTCTCTTGATCCGAAACTACCTGCGTCGATGGGCGTCCAAATAATGTTCAGCAAGGATATGGGTGCCAGCTGGACCAACCATACAATTGTCTACGCAGGTCCAAGCACCGGCTATACAGGCATCGAAGAGATACGTCAAGGCGAACTCATCCTGACTTTCGACACTCTAGGCTACGGCTGGCATCCCTATAACACAATCCGGACGGTGAACGTAAAACTAAGCTAAGAATAGCACATGAAGCAGAAGAGAAGATTAACCAGAATCTAATCCTGAGAATGATCATGTGAAGGCGTAAGGATAATGGATAAGTTGATTGAGTCACTGGAAACTCTGGTCAAGATACAAAGAGATGTTATAGTTGTGGGTGGGGGCGTGGCGGGAATAGCCTCAAGCATAGCTTCAGCGCGAAATGGGGCCGAAACAATCCTTATAGAACGTTATGGCTTTCTAGGAGGCGTAGCTACTGCTGGCCTGATGAACTCGATAAACGGTTTTAGGAACCAGCGAAAGCCGAACCATATTCAAACAGTCAGGGGAATCGCGGAGGAGATCGTGCTTGAGATGCATAAGCTCGGAGGATGCTGGATATCCACTGCGTACGAACAGGAGGACTTTGATATGGCCTCTGGAGAACTCCCCTATGCTGTAGCATTCGACCCTGAGATCTTCAAGTATGTAGTCCTCAAACTCCTCATCGAGTCAGGGGTCGAACTGCTTCTTCACACCTGGGCTGCTAAAGCCATACAGAAAGAAGAATCCATTATAGGGATCATAGTTGAGAACAAAGGCGGAAGAGCCGCTCTCATCAGCAAAATCGTTGTAGACGCCTCGGGAGATGGAGACATAGCCTACTCCGCCGGCGCTCCCTACATGCAAGCGTCCAAAGAGGACCCTCACACGATGGGAGCAAGCTTGATGCTTAGGATCGGAAACGTCCCTCCGGGCTTCGGTGTTCCCGCAGGATCGGACACAGCGGTTACGTGGGGGCCCGGAACTAGACTGAACGGAACTGATCCCCTCGACATAACAAGAGCTGAGCTCGAGGTGAGGATGAAGGCGATCGAGTTCGTAGAAAATCTGAGGAAACGGGAGGGCTTTCAGTCGGCGAATCTCCTCGAAACAGCTTTTCAGATCGGCATAAGAGAGACCCGTAGATTCATAGGAGAATACGTCGTCACCAAAGAAGACGCGGAGAACGACGTCAGATTCGAAGATGCGATAGCAATAAGCTCCAACCCTGTCCCCAGCTACTACGGCAAAAGGTACTTCTACAACCACCTAGGCTTCGACGTTCCCTACAGATCCATAATCCCCAAGAGTGTTGACGGCCTCTTCCTTGCAGGAAGAAACATATCAATGGAACAGGCACCATGGCAGTCAGCAAGATCCATGGCTCCGAACATGGCAATAGCACAAGCCTCAGGAACAGCTGCAGCCATCTGCACAAAGGAAGAGATTCAACCAAGGAAGATAGATGCCAAGAGACTTCGGCATATTTTGAGAGACCAAGGAGCTGTGGTCGAACGACAGCTCGGTTGAATCACGTTTGTGGTGCCTGAAGAAGAAGGGGCTTCCTAGTTATGTACCGCGTAATCATCCATGTGAAACGGATTAGAGGAAGCTGCCCTGTCTATAAGGTCGGCGATAGAATGACCTTGGATGGATGTTACATAGATGCCAGAAAGTCCAGCAACATCTGCATACACGCGTTTTCAGCGATTTCGACGCTCCTATCGGCTTTCTTACACGGATCCTCTGCCATCGACCTTGGAATCGGACAGAAAGAGAATTTGGGATACTTGCAGTGCCCGGATCCCGGGCCACCATGTACGAAAGGTGGAACCATCTTGTTCGAGCTAAGGAGAGAAAAAACTGAAGGCTGAAAGCCTAAGCGGATGGATTGAATGGTTCCTTCCTGATGTTCAAGTCCCTATTCAGTTTTTCAACTCTTTTCCTGATCTTCTCAACCTCGGCAAATGGGTCCTGATCCGTAATCTCTTGTTGCCTCTTCTTGTTTGACTCGAGGATCACCTCTATGAATCTGGATTTGCAGGCTTCCATGAGCAGATTGGCATTTGGAATTATGCAATGTCCGCCTATCACCGAAGGAAAGAATATCGGTCTGTCCAGCCGAACTCTGTGAGTGTCCTCTAAGAAGTCTACTATCTGGTCGAAGTCGGCTCTGAAGGACCTTGAGATCCTATGCATCTCTTGGAACCAAGCGATCATCAACGCGCGATAGGTGGTGCTGAAGAGCTTGGACAACTCAGTCTCAATGGGACTATTCAAG
>CAZBDB010000063.1:4376-6354 GCA_964490655.1 uncultured Candidatus Bathyarchaeia archaeon
CTGATGCGGGTTTTGAGACGGATCCTGAAGCCCAATCGGTTAAAGAGTCCATACAACTCTTCCCCAGTTATCTTCGATCTTATTCTTCCTTCCGATATTAGTTTCACTAATGTCTTCTCAATACCCTTTGCGGCTTGAGGGTACTGTAGCCGTGCTGCCGTCAGAACTTCCCATGCTCTCCCTATTAGGAACCTATTCAGAATCTCGGTGGGTTCAGGTTCCTTCTTTTCCTCGCCTTTCGGGGTCTCCGCTGTTTTCTCCAGACGCTCCTTCAACTGCTTTAGCTTCCTTCGCCTTATCGAATCAAGCTCAGAATCAGACATCTTGTACCACGCCGCCCACGTAGATATAAACCAATAAGGCTGGCAACCTAAATTCTTTTTCGGTCCCTAAGTCGAGAACAGATTCAGACTGGCGGGGGCAATATTGTTGGTTCAGGGCCTAAATCTCAAGATTGCCGCTATTCCGCCGAAGGACTCTTTCAGCATCTGCCCTTCTTCAGTCTCAATGGACAAGATTTCAACATCTGCACCCGCCTTCTCAGCCGTCCCCGCAAATTCTTCGATCAAATCTTTCCCTTCTGTAACTTGAAGCGTGGGCACTCCGCATTTCGCACAAGCTTTGCCGCTCAGACTCTCTTCGAAACTCGGAATCTGGGAACTCTTCATAGTCTCTCTATAGGTATTGTCACACGAGGCGCATTTCACGGTCACCCGCGTTACATCGAGGGCTTCGGATAGAAGTAAGGTTTCAACTATTCCTGTTCTCAAGGCTCTTCTTACCACGCTCTCGCCGTATGTTGCTAAGCCCGTGTCGTGACCTATGTGATGTAGAAAATCTTGCACTATCTTCTTCTCCTCGACATACCTGACATGCTTCAATATGTCCGGGGCCCTCTCAACAATCTCTTCAACGCCGTGTTCACCCGTGTAGGCAGTGTCGATCGTGGCGATTATCTTCTCCTTCAGCATGTAGTTAAGGTATTTTCCTTTCTCGAAGTCGTATTTTGTAGGCCCAGGTCCACCTATCATGATGCCCTTCAGGTCTTCGATGGACAAGAATATCTCGTCTGCATAATTTCCAACCCGTTTGAAAAAATCATTCATCTTGGCTTCACGTAGTCTCTCGAATCTTCGGGCTGACTGCCCGCCGGCTCTATGCTTGCCCGGTATTCCAGATGTTATTTCCCTAGCGATCTCCAGGCGTCGTCCTCTTAGGGTGGCGAAACTTGCTTCACTTGAATCCAGAACAATTAGCCCGTATGTTTCCGTCTCCTTCAAGAAGTCTCCTAGATGCTCGATGTGGAACCTAGAGTCACACCTATACAGATAGACATGGACCGGTTCAGGCGGGACGACGACATAGGTCTCGAGCTTCTCGCTTCCAGGCCCATTCTGTGGGATGGCGCCGCAGAATATGACCACCCCATTGTTGGGTACTCTTTTGAAGAGTTTAAGCCTCTGTATGACCCTGACGATCGCGTCTTGAACGTTCTTCCGCGTCGTATTCGATTTGATGTTGGAAGCAGTTCCCCATTCTTCCTTGAGCATCGAGATGACGTCGCTGATCTGGCGTCCAGGAGGCACGTAGAGAGAGACGAGCTCCGTGCCTCGGCCTTGCTTCGAGGCAAGCATGTCAAGCTCTCTTTTCAGACGAAACTTCTCAAGCGATGTCCTTCTGTGAGCCACTGTGAACGACCCCGAATGATCTTTCAGATCTCTGTGTTCGAATGTATTTCAGATAACAACCAGATTGGGGCTATTTAGTCTTTAGGTGCTTGAGTGTTGATATGTCATGATCTCCCTCGCTTGCGACGACCGCGGGATGAAAGGATGACAGCCAAGGAGTGCGAGCATCTCCTTTTCTTAATGAAACCTGGACAGCTGCATGAGACAGTTCCATCGATTTTTCTCGCCAGTGTATACGTACCGTGGTCTCCAATCACATTGTATAATCCATCGCCCGTATACTCTATTCT
>CAZBDB010000064.1:0-3492 GCA_964490655.1 uncultured Candidatus Bathyarchaeia archaeon
CATTTCATATCTATCTCAATGAATCTTCTAGTTCAATTCAACGACAGCGTATATAAACGTGCCCATCAAGAAGGAGGCTTAACGTAGCTTCTAATTAGATCCTTACGGGTCCCACGGATCCGGTTGATGATCTCCCTAGACCTCTTTACAATGGATGTGACCCCCTCGGGAGACACTTCATCCAGTCTAAGGGCATTGACAGCACTGTTGTATAGGGTCTTGAAGGGTTCTGCCTTCTCTAGCGAAGCAAACAGCACCGTGTAATCAAACTTGACGCCCACCGAGGTCAAGGCCAGCCACGCATAGTTCTGTAGCATGTCAACGAACGTACGATCAATATAGTGACCTGCCTCAATGAAAGCGTCACTATTCATCAGCGACCTAGAACGATCGACCATCCCCTTCAAGAACGCAGGCTTCCCGTAATAGTTGAGGCTCCTCCTGACTCTTTCATGCAACTTCTTAAGCGTCGAGTCGAGGCTCTCTATGGCGGACGTAGCCTCGCTCCAACCCTCTTCGAAGGCTCCTAGCATGCTCTCAGCTTCACTGCGGTCGAGACCAGCGAGTCTTGAAATCTCGACATAGTCATTGTATATTTCCCGCATACATAGCTTCTTCATGCTGGATTCAAGTACTTCGATAAAGTGCGTGTTCGAGATCGGCAGCATATTAACCTCTATCAAGATCTTGAGAATGTTCCCCAAGCCGACCTCTGCATAGACGCTTGCGCTCTTCAAATCACCCTTATTTTGAGCTGAGGTCGCCCTGCTCAAAAGAGTGTAGGCGTCCATAAGGTAAGACTCAGTCCGCAAATCGACCCTTTCATGCGTCCAATAGGTCTTCCGTGTCCAATCCTGAATCCTAGTCAAGCGTTGAGTTCGGTCATGTAGGATCTCGGCTTCGTAGACCTTCTGATCGACTTGCGGAGGAACCCTCCTAACTAACCACCTCTCCGGGACATAATTCAGATCTATGAGTAGGCCATCAAACTCTATTCGTTCCGTATACTCATAGTCGAAGTCCCTTTTGTCAACGATAAGGAGATCGATATCACTGCTCTGCACAGCATCTCCTCGGCTCCAACTTCCAAAGAGCGCTATGCCAGTGATGGCTTCCTGAGACTTCAGGTCCTCCACCAGAGTGTCAAGAGTGCTCTGCATTGCGTCGGGTAATTTGAACAATCTTCCCCTCTCATAGCTAAAATGCAGAGACACCTAATATAAGATTTTACACGTCGAGAGGGAATGATCTTCTAGGAGCAAAGCTAGCGCAAACGTGATGCTGAAGAAGACAATTGCGACCAGAAGGACATAGCTGGGTCGAACATGTCCCAGAGAAAATCACCAATGAGTGGACCGATGGTGAAGCCTAAACGAACAGCCATCTGCCTTATTCCCACCGTGGTTCCCCTCTTCGTTGATGGCGACATAGCCATAAGATAAGCGACCGATGTTTGCATGCGATCTCGATTGTGTCTTCTGGCCTCTCACGGAAGTCGCTTAATAAGAAGCTCAACAGCATGCACAGAAGTGCGAAGGAGGATAGAAAATGGAAGAATACGCTCCACCCATAGTTGTCAGCCAAGAACCCTCCTATGAACGGTCCCAGGATTTCCCAATAGGCAAGCAAGATTCATTTCACCGTACGCCGTTGCCATCGACGCTGGCTTCAGGCTGTTGCATGCATGGGTCACAAGAAAGTGAACGAAAGATTTATATACTGGTACCTTCGAGTAGTGTAGGTCACGGTCTGTTGATCCGCTGATTCTGATCCAAGTATGAAGAATCAAACGAGGGAGGTTAATCTCTCCTCGCAATCAGAGGTAACAATGTGAGAATGTGAAAGATCGATGGAAGGAAAGAGCAAGCAAGTCCAGGTGCTAAAGGACAAGTGCCCAGAATGTGGGAGTTCAAACCTTGTTCGTGACTACGATAGCGGAGAGACCGTCTGCGGGGATTGTGGCTTGGTCATACAGGACGTTATGATGGACAAGGGACCGGAATGGCGGGCGTTCACGCGAGAAGAGAAGGAGTCAAGAAGCCGCGTGGGCATCCCTACATCCTACTCGGTTCATGATAAAGGTCTGTCTACCTCGATAGGCCGTATAGACCGTGACGCCTACGGACGTAAATTGCCACTCTCCACAAGGCTACAGATGTGGCGGCTGAGGAAATGGCAGATCAGATCTCGCGTTCACTCATCCATCGACAGAAACCTAGCCCAAGCGATGGCAGAGCTCGACCGTCTATCCGACAAATCAACCGTTCCATCCTCAGTAAAGGAAAAGGCTGCCTTGATCTATCGAAAAGCTCTAGACAAGGGGCTGGTACGTGGAAGGTCAATAGCAGCAATTGCTGCGGCTTCTTTGTATGCAGCTTGTAGAATTACAGGCACGCCCAGAAATCTTCGTGAAATCTCAGAGGCCAGCCTCGTCAGCAAAAAGGATGTGGCCAGGTGCTACAGGCTGCTGTTGCGTGAACTCGACATTCGCATGCCGGTAGCAGATCCGATGACGTATCTTCCGAAGATCACGGAGAAGTCTAATGCTTCAGGTTACACACAGAGCCTGGCTGCAAAGATTCTTCAAGAAGCCAAGGCGAAGCGTGTCTCTGCGGGAAAAGACCCTATGGGTCTCGCTGCGGCAGCACTCTACATCGCTTGTATGCAGACAGGTGAGAAGAAGACTCAGAAGGAGATTGCCGATTCAGCCGGAGTCACAGAGGTCACTGTTAGAAATCGTTACAAGACTCTGAAGAGGCAGTTGAACCTTGAGGTGCCTGATTAGCACTTTCTGGCTCGTCGGACCCCTCTTTTTCAAGAATGATAGAGCCTTTGTACCCGCAATCCTTGCATATGTACTGTTCAGGAGTCAACCACACGTCAAAAGCGCTTGACAACGCGATGTTCTGACTACCGCATTTGGGGCAGAATTTCATAACACTCTCTGATGGCGATCTCCACTTCAATCTATTGATTAGATCACGCAGTCGTTCGATGGTTCCCATTTTTCTTTGAAGCCTTATCTTTTCCGGTCTACTGAACCTCGATGTTCTCTTCTGGATACCCAGACTGGATGAGGAACTGGTGGACCTTCTCCCTCTGGTCGCCCTGAAGCAAAATTTGCCCGTTCTTCGCTGTTCCACCACATGCACAGAAATTCTTCATCTTCTGGGATAATCCCTTTAGATTAACATCCTTGTCGTCAATGCCATCGACTATGGTCATTGATTTACGATATCTACGCGTCTCCCTACGAACTCTGATCTTCTGTTGCTCCTTGCTGATCTCCCCACACACACAAATATCCTTTGGCAGACCACAAACCGGACAGATCTCAGCCATTACGCAATCCTTGACTCCTTTTCCTCCACACTACCATAGCAAACGAGTCATATTTAAAACTTTAGTGACTCCAGAAATCGGCAGCTATCTTCTCCTTTTCGTAATACCATCAGGGAAATCCCTTTTGATTCGGTCGAAGAACTCATTCAT
>CAZBDB010000064.1:3592-6167 GCA_964490655.1 uncultured Candidatus Bathyarchaeia archaeon
TCATTCATCGACGTCATTTTACAGCAAATCGCTAGAAGATAGGAGGCATCTTGCTCAGTTGATCAAGTACGTCCTGCCTGATCACGGACGCTTTGGGAAGCTGCGCAACTATCTCGCCATTCTCGATCAACGGCTTTAGCATGGCCACAGTCTTGCCATCGCATTTCGGACATCTCGGCTCTGGGGCTGAAAAAGGCAGAACTATATCCGCCATGCAAGAAGAACAACGCCAAATCTGCTTCTTTCCGCTTAGCTTGCCCCTCTTGGCGGATGGTCTGCCTTCAACCTCAACCAAGTCCAATGCGAAGTCGATGGTTGGCGCGTTACTTACAGATGTCCCGACGCCGAAGGCCTCCGCTCCAGCCTCGCCCAATGTCTTGACAGACTCTTCGTCAAGCCCTCCTGAGACGAATATCTTTACATGCTTAAAGCCTCTGATATCTAGTTCCCACCGGACTTCCTTAATGATCTCGGCGAAATCTCCCTTCCTCGATCTAGGTGTGTCAAGACGGACGGCCACCAAATGGTCTCTCAGGGCTTCCGCTGCCATGATCGACTCAACTTTCTCATCTAAGTATGTGTCCGTTAAGCACACCCTGGGAACATCTGGGGAGATGATCTCGTCGAAGGCTTTCCAAGCCTTAACTTGATCGCCCATAGCTATAATGAGCGCGTGAGGCATCGTGCCCGTGGGCTTAGCTCCGATAACCTCGGCTCCTTTCAGGCTTGAGACGCCGTCGAATCCACCTATGTAGGCAGCCCTATCGAGCATAGGTGATATAGATGGATGCATCCTCCTGATGCCGAAAGCGACGGCCATCTTCTCTCCTGCGACCTTCTTTATCCTAGCTGCCCTAGTAGCCACGCCGGAGGACTGGCAGATTAGCCCAAGAAGCGGAGTCTCGAATGTGCAGAATTCTCCGTATGGTCCCTCGATGAAGGCGACGGGCTCTCGGGTTCCTCTATAGTCTTTGGGGTAGAATATGCTCCCTTCGGGCATCGCATAGACGTTAACGGGGCAGTCTTCGAATAGGTGGGCGGTCTCCTCGATCCCGCAGAGGACGCCCCAAGGCCACCCTTTGGGCAGGGTCCCAGGTGTCATTTCCGCAACAACCTGCATATTATCCATTTTTTTAGCTTCCAGTATCTGCTTTGTCCTCACAAAATAGACATCGGTCGTCTTCCCTTCCTTTATCTCAGAGTCATCTGCGTAGTAGAAAAGGCGCATGAGCCGACCAATCTCCTGATAGCTGTACAATCAGTCGAGATGTCTTATGCTCGTCCTTTAATAACTCTTTTTGGGCTTATGTCTACTGTTCTGCATCCGCTTTGGGCATCGCCTTTTTGGGATATTTCCGCGGAATCTGTCGATTATCTTCAAGGGATTCCTAGTCATCTGGAACGCAATGTTCCTTCCTCTTCGGCAACCTTGCGGATCGCTTCTTCTTTAGTTAGGCCTTGCTCCGTGTACTCGGAGATCTTGTACTCTAGGACCCGGGTGTGTCCCCAGATCTCGGTATGGGCGGCTACCAATCTTTCATAGAGGTCACTGATGCCTCTAGTGTCAGCTTGCCAGCGTCTCCTAGCCTCATCTAGCTGTTCTTTCTCATGGCTCTTCTCGAGGAGAAGGAGAAACTCGCTAATCGAAGCCGTGAAGGATGTGACGGCGCCTGAACCTAGGATTTGCATCAACATGATGAGTGGAATGATCGCCAAGAGCGGAATGAATGAGAGGGAGACTGCGCTGAGGAGAATAAGGAAGGACAAAACGGCTAAGGCAGCGGCGAGAAAGTTCCTGTAGCCAAAGTTTAGGTCTATCTTGCTTGCCTCGCCTTCCGGTTGGATTCGGATTTCAATCTTGATTGTGATGACATTCATTATCCCTTTCTTAGCGATTATGAGCAGAGAGTCTTCCTGATTTTCGACATTTGAGGCCCCGAGCTCCTCTTGGAGAAAGTACGATAGGTCACGGTAGACCCTCCTAGAGGGGACGCGGATGAATTTCCCAGCCTCAGTAATCAAGGGGCGGCTGAACATTAACTTTCCTAGCTATCAGAGACTCATAAGAATAAAAGGATTCTCAGGGGATCGTCTCGAATCTACTCAGAGATCATACCATGTTGAAGCTCCATAGATCTCTGTCCATCAGCATCTTGGCTAATATACTCTTAGAGGTCTCTTGAGGCAGCGAAAGGAAGACCCTAACGACATGTTTGCAGATTTTCTTTTCTGCTACCAGTTTCTTCCAATCTTCGCAGTCATGACGCACCGTCTTCTTGTCGAGGTCGATCTCAATACGGTAATCCCTCACTGTTGCCTTGATCAGGCTTGGAGTTCTTTTTTCGAAGGAGACGCTGGACGATCTGATAGTCTCAGCTCGGCTTATCCTCCCTTTGTCGGTGAACTCTCTGAGAAGCTGCGAAATGCTCAGCTTCATAGCCTCCTTTTGGGAAGTTGGCAGCTTCTCGACCGGGAGTGTCGCCTGCTTACCGGCGATATAATCTTGGATTCTCTTCCTCACCTTTCCTTGCAGCCTTGTAGCCTTTCCCATCATCTCCAATAGCTGAATGCAGTT
>CAZBDB010000065.1:0-6075 GCA_964490655.1 uncultured Candidatus Bathyarchaeia archaeon
CTCTCTGAATGCTCCTCTTCGAATCCCATGGAGACGAACACGTCCGTGTAGACTACGTCGGCATCCTCAACAGCCTTGATCGGCTCAACAATAAGCTTAATGGATGCTCCGCTTTCTTTGGCATTTTCCTTCGCGATCTTGAGAATCTCCTCTTGAGGCTGATATTTTCGTGGGGAGGCAATGGTGACATTCAAGCCCATTTTGCCACAGCCGATCAGCAAGGAGTTACAGACATTGTTGCCGTCGCCTATGTAAGCTAGGTTCAGGTCTGCCAAGGAGTCGAAGTGCTCCCATATCGTGAATAAGTCACCAACGATCTGGCACGGATGGAACATGTTTGAGAGGGCGTTGACAACGGGAATATCAGCGTTGTGAGCCATCTCCTCAAGGTTGGTATGATGATAAACTCTGGCAACGACACACTGGACGTATCGACTCAAGACGCGGGCTGTGTCAGCGATAGTCTCTCCTCTTCCCAGTTGGGACTCAGCCCAGCCCAGGGAAATTGAATTGCCTCCTAGCTCGCCAATCGCCACTTCGAAGGAAACACGAGTTCTAGTTGAGGGTTTCTGGAACAGCAAAAGAACGCTTTTGCCTGATAGGCGGCCACCGTATCCGGTTGCGTCGCTTTTGATCTTCTTTGTCAGCTTCAATATCTCCCATATCTCGTCTGCAGAGTAATCCTGCAAGGTCAGAAAGTCTCTGTTCTTCATATGAGGCAACAGTATCCCCGCGACTAGGGGAAGGAATAACGCGGATAATATAATTTTCGGTCAGATAAGGCTTGAAATCACCAGAAATGACCAGAAACGTTCAACGTCTATGGGGAGCCTAGAATCCGGTCTATTAGGAATTGCGGTTTGAACAATTCCAAGTCGTCGTAGCGTTGCCCTGTTCCGAAAAATAGGATTGGTTTCTTGGTGATGTATGAAACTGAGACTGCTGCTCCTCCCTTGACGTCCGCGTCCACCTTCGTGAGGATTGATCCGTCAATGCGGACGTACTTGCCGAACTCCTCAGCTTGAACGACAGCGTCATTTCCGGCCAAAGAGTCCCCAACGAAAAGGACGAGATCAGGCTTTATCACACGGACGATCTTCCCCATCTGCTGCATGAGGTTTCGATTTGTCTGCATCCTCCCTGCAGTGTCGATCAGCACCACATTGATCCCGTGTGCCTCAGCGTATTGGACAGCATCGAAGGCCACCGCGGCCGGGTCAGCGCCATATTGATGCTTTATCATGCGTACACCCAACCGTTTAGCATGTTCCTCCAACTGCTCAATAGAACCCGCTCGGTAGGTGTCGCTGCAGGATAGGACGACGGAGTAGTTGTGTTTCAAGAAGAACTTTGCGATCTTTGCTATGGTTGTTGTTTTTCCAGTACCGTTCATACCTACAAAGATGATCACATATGGCTCTTTTTCCATCTGCTTCTTCTCGGCGATTTCGAGGAGATCAACGGTTGGGGTCTGGAAGATCTCGAGCAAGACTTCCCGCAGCGTATCCTTAACTATCTTTTCACGATCTCCCATCCTCTTGACCTGTTTACCTGTGAGCTTCTTCTCGATTTCCTCACATATGCGGTCAGCCACAACCATGGCGACGTCATTTTCTAGGAGTGCCAGTTTGAACTCCCACAGAATAGGTCGGAGTTTCTCCGGTTTCAGCTGGGTAGTGGATATCAGATCGACGAAGCCACTAAGCTTCTCTCGAAGCCTTTCAAACATTTGGCGCTCCGATCCCGGATCTTCGTTGCAGTTTTTCAGAGAGCTCTCTAAGTCTGTTTTGGTCTTCATCAGCCTTCTTCAAAACTTGAGAGAGTTGCTGTTCGAGAGACTGTCTCGTCTTGTTGAGCTGGGATATCCTGTTTGAGGTACTTTCCTTGACCTCCTCTATTGTCTTCTCTATAGATACTCCTGCACCAACACCGTAGATGATCTTGTCGGTGCTTTCAAGCCTCGCTTTAATAGATGACCCGCCGCCTATAGGGACATATATAGAAGCATCGACCTTTTCTTTTCCTATGCCCTCTAGAGTCATGCTCGCAAGGTTTAGATCATTCAAAGTTGCGGCGACGAGATTCATCCTAGACCTTAAGGATTCCATAGTTCCCTCTAGGATCCGCAGCTCCACCATTAGCCTCTGGAGCTCTTGCTCATCCGCAGACATATTCACACCCTGTTTTGTGTGACTCCTATTAGAATGTAATCGTGATTTATGTTTTGTCTTGAGTCTTTGATCTGGTCGACGGGCGCCTATTCCTCATTGATGGTTAGAGCCCTTATGAAGGGGTCTCTGATATCTTCAGGTTCGACCTGTTCAACCTTGTCGATTCTGATATGGAAGCGTTTCACCCGATGTTTGCTGCCGATGATCTTGTAGATTTCTTCAACAGCGTCCTCTGGCTTCACGGCTCTGACCTCCTTCTGGAAGCTCGTCTTGAGGTTGGGCTTAGTGATTCTACCTATCACCCTATATACGCCAACTTTGACCTCATTCACTTCAATCCACCACATCCAAAGCTTGACCAATCATGAATAATTCGGGACCTGTCGTTAAGGAGCCAGCCACAACGGCTCGACTATTACCTCTAAGCCCTGTAGCAATATAAGGTATGCCGCAGTTAACCGTTCCCACCCCGACATCTACCTTCAATGCATCCTTCAGGACGTTTTGCTCCTCCTCGGTGATCAATGGATGGACTAATACGCCCTTGTTAGTAGCTGTGGCGAGCGAACCGACGTAGGGCAACCTCGTTATCTCACCGGAAACCGCCTCAACGTCTAGAGTGTCCTCGATGCGTTTGACGTCCGATTTTCTCAGCCTTGGATCAACTACCGCGCCGAAGTCGTTCGCCAAGATAAGGTTGCCGTACGCTGTCTTCTTAGTAGGCATTATAGTCAGGTCGAGGTTAACAGACGATTTGATCAGCTCGACTTCCTCATCACGAACGAAATGCGGGAGGACCATTCCATGAGAGTTCGCACAAGCGAGCGATCCCAAGAGTATTGAACCCCCAATATTCGTCCGGATAACGTCAACTCCCAGCCAGTTCCTGAACTTCCCCAAATGAGCATTAGGTACAGGTTTCGGGACAAGAGCGATCTCTTCAGTAACAATCGTATAAACGCCTATGCTCACGGTCCCGAATGTGTCGAAGAGAAAGATAGGCAAAGGGCTAATCAGCCTCTGCTAGATATACGCTAACCTTCCCATCCTCGTCCTTTGCAGCCCGCACCCTGATCTTACGGGGAGGCTTCTGGATCCCTCTTCTCCAGATCCGCTCGTTCACCTCTCCGCTGATGGTGATTGACTCGGGCTTCATATGCTGAGCTATAAAACCCTTAAGAATCCTTACGGCTCTAGGAGCTCTCTTCTTCCGTGGTGAAACCCACGCCTTACCGAGAGGGATTGTGTAGATTCTCTCCTCAACTATACCTTCCTCCATCGTTTCCCTTTCGAATTCCTCCTCTTCCGCAAATTCCTCCACTACTTCCTGCTCAACTTCCTCGATCTCCTCTGACTCCTCCGTTTCCTCCTCATCCCCCTCGATGTCTCGGCTTTCTCGATCCTCTACACCGGCCTCTTCAGTCTCTTCGTCTAGTATAGGTTCTTGTTCATCTGTCGACACTTGTCATCCCTCTCTCTAAGCTCTTATCTTTCTTCGACGCCAATGCCTCCTTTTGGGGGAAGTCCTAACCTTGCCCATCGTCTTCGCCATCACCCATGTTGGCACAGGTTTGGCTTCTTTTCCTGCTTTCGCCAACCTGCGTTTCTTCGCAGCCGGCTTGTTCCTTGCCATATTAGATTCTCCTGATTTTGATATCTCTCTTGGAGGGCTGGAGTCTTCTGAGCATCTCTTTCAACTGTTCGTCTGTGATTGGCAGATTTATTCTGCCCTGTTGAGCGATCTGGATGAGTTGGAGCTCGATCTGGGACGCAAACTGCTGACGTACCATCTTGAGGTTTGTGAGGCGTTGTCTAGCCTCAGGTGTGAGTATCCTCCTTAGCATGGATTGCTTCTGAGCTTCCACACGTCGTTGGACCTCAACTTCTTGCTGCTCTTGAGCCATCTGCTTCTGCAGCCCCAAAAGTCTTCTTTGACGAAGCTGTTCGAGTTCTTCGTCTTCGCTCATGTTTTTGGACCTTCAGTACTTCCCTAATTGTGGAATCTCTTTTTCAATCTCCCTCTTTATCTCAGTAGATAGCCTATCCAATAATTGTCTCCCTTGCCGGCTCACTATGCGACCTTTCTTAGTGGTCTCCACCAAGCCTGCAGCCTCTAGTTGCTGCAATGCTTTCCTAACGATCGAACCCCCTCCGGCTCTTGCATGCTCAGGCCTTGTCCCTTTGTCCTTTCTCCCCCCGTATTCTGAGCGGAGATGGGTTATGCCTATCGGTCCCTTTTGGTATATCTTCCGGAGTAATGAGGCTGAGCGTACGAACCACCAATCGGGGTCTTGAGGGGACCTCTGAACGTGTGGGCCTGTTTTGACGTAGGGCGCCCACGCAGGAGGCATGATTTCATCTACATTATTCTTTAGGTAATTTGCCAATTCATCGATCAATCTTGATGGAGGTACCTCGTAAGGTGTGGGCAATCTTGATCCGTCCTAGTTGACGTGTTTTTCTTGACTATTTCACTGAGCGCCTTATAAAGACTTTTTTCTTTTTCTTCTTCTATAGAGTACGAATACGTGTCCTCTCTTATCGATCAATGTGGAGTTCGTCTCCTGAGTGACTTTTCGGATTATGCTTTCCGCACTCTCATTCTTGAGGGCGCCCTTCAATATTTTCACCTTGACCATCTCGTTCTTGTCCAATTGTTTCGAGACTTCTTCTACTACCTTGTCGGTTAGACCTTTCCCTATCCAGATTGTGGGTTTCTCGCTGCTCATTTCCCGTTTCATGCGAAGCCTGAATTTGCGGCTGATCATCCTCTTTTCCTACCTTTCAAAGGAATTCGCATATGCCCACCGCAGACAAGGCATGTGACAACTATGTGTGCCTCTCTTCGTGGCTGAATGCGAACGCGACAATTCACACCGGGTAAGATAAAGCTTTTGCAGTGTCTGCAGATCATGCGGCTGTACTCTTTGGGCAGATGAAGACGTGTCCGCATCGCTATCTTCCTAGCAATATCGATGTACCTTTGAGCAAGCTTCGGGTTTGTGTGGATGTTCTCCATCGCAAGCCGGAATAGACGGCGGATGCGTCGCAAAGCTATGTGCTTTACACTCATAATCGAACGTTAATGGAAAAGATCGTTCTTACATAAAAGCCTACAGAATTACTGAGGAAAGGCGTATGACTCGCCGGGTTTGAGTATCACAAGCTCTGTGGCCGGAGCTAAGGCCCTGACCAATTCTCGGAGTCTCTCTAAGTCGGCTTCCTGATCTGGGAATGTGCCATAGTGCATAGGTATGAAGACTCTAGGTCTTACAAGATGGGCTGCGTAGGCAGCTTCTCTCACACCCATGTTGTATTTTCCGCCTACGGGCATTATAGCCAGTTGCGGCGCGTAAAGATCGGCGATGAGCCTCATGTCTCCGAAGACTCCTGTGTCCCCGGCAAAGTATACACTTACATTGTCCTCGGTCACTATTACGTATCCACATGCGCCTGAGCCAGTTACTGTTTCGGTCTCGCTCACCATGATGTCAGATGTGTGAACCGCATCGGTCATGATTACTTCTATGCCTTTGATGGTGCATGATCCCCCGATGTTTAGGGCGCAGATCTCTCCTCCTTCTTCGGGTATGCCACTCTTCTGGGCGAAGAATCCCAGTTCAGGTGTGCCGATGAATACAGCTCCTGTCTTCTTGGTGATCCTGATCGAGTCACCTATGTGATCTATGTGCCCATGAGTTACGCATACGATGTCGGCTTTGGTGATATCAGCTAGCTTGATTGGACAAACGGGATTCCCTTCAATCCAGGGGTCAAGGTAGACGATCCTACCGGAGGATGTCTCCAGCTTGAAGCTTCCATGGCCAAGCCAAGTTGCTTTAACACCCAAAGTAGTCACCGTTCAACATTTCTGCCAAAAGGTTTAGCTTTGATGGCGTTATAA
>CAZBDB010000066.1:0-6054 GCA_964490655.1 uncultured Candidatus Bathyarchaeia archaeon
GAGGCAGATTCCTCCATGAACGAATCTCGTAACAGCCCTTCCATTATCCCTGGCACGTTGGCGAACTGGATGTCTATCACCTGCACGATCATGCTCCTTTTGGAGCTTTCATCCTCGATGATAAGATAGCATCCCTTATTGACATCCTCGCCTGGAAAGCTGAGGATCTGAGCAGTGTTGCCTGCTTTCCTATAGAGCTTCATTGTCTAATTATCTGACCTCGTTCCGTACGGACCGAAAAGCATCCTTCTCACATTGTACTGAGCCATGACTCTCAGTCTGAACCTGTGTGCGATACATCTTTGGATGCCTATGACCTCACTTGCAGTGAAGGTGGAATAGATATGCGCCAGCCTGAGCGATTCTGGATAACTCTGAAAGGTCAGATCGTTTCCAAGGAGTTTCTGGGCCGCTCTTATCCTCTCTCCGCTTGGAATCTTCCTGTCTATGTCTAACCGGAAGGAAAACCCATTTCTTTTGAACCTTGCGATGTACACGCTCCCCAGAAAGCACGGCAATCGAGAGTGAATTTCCTCATGGACCTCGAAAAGCCAAGGTGGACGGTATTTCCACACCAGACCAGTTATCTTCCGTCCCAAGAATCTCAGTTTAGACACCTTAGAGAATGCTAGCACAGAGTTTGATCTTTGCCTTGCATTCCTCAACAGATGCGAGATGACAACCGACGGGCTACTACTTGTCCCCGCTGTAAGGGACCCGTCCCACAGTATTATGCTGTCACTAAAAGAGTTGCAGACTAGCATTTGAATCCACCTTTCCATGAGGTTGAAGAGTCTGGTTTGAATGTCAATAAGAGAAGAGGATCGAGTTGTTGAGAAGTGGTTCTGCTTGAGGAAGTCGATGATTTCATGTTTGTTCTCTTCGTTTATGTGGAAGGGGAACGGACCCAACCTCAGATGGCGGTATGTCCTCTTTCTCTTCCATACCGTGGCTCCTCTGAGTGCGCATAGGATCCCTGTCTGAGTCTCTCCGATCTTTATGCTCGAGACATCTATGGCTACTATCGGGGTGTCATCGCTTATCGGCGTCAGTGGGGTCAACTGAGCCGTGAATGCCTTGCTGTTGATAGGTGTTGGAATGTCGTCTTCCTGTCTGTCTAGGAGGCTGGGAAAATCCATCCCATAGGGTTGGAACGACTTGCCCTTCATGCTCTTCATTGAGTCTATGCTGAGTTCGATGAATTTTCGGGGGAGTTGCAGGTCTTCTAGAGGTTGCGGAAAATTATATCTTGATGTTGGTGCATATTGTAGTTGTTCAATCAATAGCGTTCACCAATTACTCAAATAGTGATGGGTCGCCATATAAATGTTGCGCATGTACAAATTGTGCAATTCAATAAACAATACGTGAACGTCATGTCCAAGGAAGAAAAGCCGCCGATTCACATGAAGATGAGGGTTGGAGACATGGAGTTCGAGATAGAATGCAGAGAAGACCAGATCAAAGAGGTCGTCGATAAGATCCTGTCAACCGTTTCAGAATATGCAAAGAAGATGCAGGATGTACCAAAGATAATGGAGCCTACCAGACCGGCAAGAGCCCAGACGTGTAAGGGAATCATCCAGAAGCTGTGGCGTGAAGGCTGGTTCGCCTCAGCCAGATCCCTCGGGGACGTTCATAGGGAGATGATGAGGATAGGATATCACTATGACCGTACAGCCGTCGCCCACGCTCTGCTGGACTTGGTAAAAGAGGGAGTGTTGACCAGGCAGGGGAGACCTAGACGTTACGTCTACGCACAAAAGAGGCCGCCGCCCACCTTTCGTCCCTCAAGCCCATAACCCAGCAGCATACTTGTTCAGGTATTCTCTGTGTCTTCTGAATGATCTTCTGAGGCTTTTGCTGAGGTCGTCTTGGATCTCCTGTAGCTCCCGGTATATTTTCGCATTGGACGGTCTTGGTCGAGCACGCGTATTCTCGTCCACCTTGACGTAGCGGTCTGTGATCTCCTGTATGCTTGTCCTCTCGCCGACGTGATTCATATAGGTCCACAAGGCTTGGAGGGCTGAACCGTAAGCTGCGCCCTCATCGATCTCTAAGCAGACAACCTCCGTGTCGAAGATGTCGGCCGCAATCTGCCTCCAAGCCCTGTTCTTCGATCCGCCTCCTGTCAACCGTATCTCCTTCGGCTTTATACCTAACTCTCTCATCCTGTTCAGCCCATAGTTCATCCCGAGTGTGACGCCTTCCATCGCAGCCCTTGCCATGTGAGCTTTGTTGAAGGTTCTGCTGTTGAGTCCATAGAATACGCCTGTTCCATCTGGTACGTTCGGTGTTCTCTCACCCTCGAAGTATGGCAGAAGCATCAACCCATCCGAACCCACAGGGGCCTTATCTACTACTCTGGCTAGCTCGTCATGAGACAGATCGAAGAGATCCCTAACAAACTCGGTGGCAACGGTCACATTCATCGTGCAAAGCAATGGAAGCCAAGCGTTCGTCGAGTCGCAGAAGGCAGCTATCTCGCCTTTCAGATCGATGACTGGAACGTCTGAATAAGCGTATATGGTGCCGGAAGTCCCAAGACTTGCAGTAACAATTCCTTTGCTTGTGTTTCCCGTGCCGATTGCACCCATCATGTTGTCACCACCTCCGGCGCTCACTAAGACATCGTCACTGAAACCGAAGGCTTTGGCTACCTCCTTCTTGATGGTGCCCACTGGTTTATCAGAGCCTTGGATGGCAGGAAGCCTTTCCATGAGCTCTGGCTCAATGGCTTCTGTAACCTCCTTTGACCACCTTCTAGTCTTGACATCCATCAGAGCCGTTCCCGAGGCGTCACCGTACTCCATCACCTTGTTCCCAGTTAGGTAGTAGTTCAAGTAGTCATGAGGAAGAAGAACTGTTGCAAGCTTCGCGTAGTTTTCAGGCTCATTCCTCTTCAACCAGAGTATTTTCGCGGCGGTGTATCCGGGCAGAACAGCATTGCCCATGAGGTTTATGACCTCTTTCATGCCACCAAGTTTCCTCGTTATAATGTTGCATTCTTGAAATGTGCTAGTGTCGTTCCAGAGTTTGGCCGGCCTGATGACCTTGCCATCATTATCGAGGGGGACAAAGCCGTGTTGTTGCGAGGATATGCCTACAGCTTTGACATCCTTAGGGTTGATCTTCGCTTCTCGAAGGGCTTCTTTGAGTGTTCTGTTCAAGGCGTCTAACCATATTACTGGGTCTTGCTCCTTGTGTCCAGGAGGCAGGCCTTCTATGAGCCCGTAGCTTTCTGTCGCCCTCCCAGCTATAGATCCGTCCTCTCCGTTGATTACTATGGTCTTTGTGCTCTGTGTCCCATTATCAACGCCCACAAAGTAGCCTTTCGTCGCCATGATGTCTTCCCTCCTTGATACGTATGGAAATATGCAAAGAAATGTCTTTGGATTAGACTGTCCTTTGACACTTTGCGCGCTGATATTCTGAAACCCCAGCATACCTCTTAGTCGTCTAGATAGCAGAAATCGAGAGTGGAATCGCAACAGGATGGCTGCTACTAGAAGATGGCATGAGATGATTGCCCCCTAGGATGAAACGTAGGAATCAGCTTAAATAAAGCATAGACTGATCGTTATTTTCGGTGACTTGTCTTGTGTGAACTCAAGGTTCTCATAAATGAGATGACTAGGAAGGAGATTGCGGATCGGTTAGATGATGTCGAGATGGTGATAGTTCCTGTTGCCAGCACGGAGCAGCATGGTCCCCATCTGCCGCTCCAGCATGATACCACGCAAGTCTGTCTAATCGCCGAGGAAGCAGCTAGTAGGCTCTATCCAAAAGTTCTTGTGACACCTCCTGTTGCTGTCGGAGTATCAGCTCATCATCTGCGCTGGCCGATGAGCCTGACCCTTCAGCCTGAGACGTTCGTCAGTGTGATTGTGGATATCTGCAGAAGTCTCAAGCATCACGGGATCGCGAGGGTGCTTATTCTGAATGGGCATGGAGGGAACACGGTTGAGAAATTGTACAGCTCCGATCTGTATGAGAAGAAGTGGGAAGCAGGACCGCCGATAGAGGAAGCAGCAAAGAGATCTAGGGGTCTACGCTTGAAGGCAACCGCCACCAGCTGGTGGGATCTCATACCACCCAAGAGAGCTGCGGAGATCATAAAGGGCGGTTCTCCTGGTCATGCTGGAGAGTTTGAGACGTCATTCGGCCTCTTCATGTATCCCGAAAAGGTTAAGCTCGACCTCTGGAGGGCAGCTGCCAAGCCAGTAGAGGGCATATCACCCGATACAGGCGACGCTTCAGTGGAGAAAGGAAAGCTGTTATACGAAGAAGCGGTGAAAAACCTTGTCTCCTTCTTAGAAGATTTCATTGAGGATAGAGTTGAGGATGTTTACTATCGTCCATACAAAGAGGGATGAGGTCAAGCTGGTGCTTGGATGGAATACAAAATCAGGGCTCTGAAGGTAGGCAGAGTCAAGAACGCCCCAGTGCCTGAGATGTTATTCATGACGGGATGGGGAGAATGGGTTGACCTGAACGTCTACGTATGGGTTATCGAAGGCGGCAAGAAGCCCGTTGTTGTAGATACAGGCATCAAGGATATCGAGCTGTTAACGCAAGCCTCAAGCAGACAGAGTCGTCAGCCTATCGGACAGGCAACGGCTTTAGAGATCCATAGGTGGATGCAAAGTCCCGAGGAGAGGACTGATGCAGCACTGAGAAAGATAGACGTAGACCCAAAAGATGTGGGCCATGTCATATTGACACATCTGCACTACGACCATTTCTCTAACATATCCGTTTTTCCAAACGCGAAGATAGTCGTGTCTAGGAAGGGCTTGAGGGAAGCTGTCGCGCCTGAGCATCCACAGACAGGCGGTGCTATGCCAAAGGACGCTCTGTGCGATCTCATAAGCAGACCATCAGAACTCGTCCAGTTAGCAGGGAAGGAGGAAGAGGTTCTGCCAGGCATAAGAGTCTTCTGGGTAGGGGGACACACGCCAGCAGACCAAGCTGTCTCCATACAGACATCTAAGGGCAAAGCGATCATAACGAGCGACACAGTCTTCCTCTACAGAAACATCGAGGAGAATATCCCTATAGGATTCTTCTACAATCTTGAGGAGTGCTACGATGCAATGGAAAGAATCCGTGAAGAGGCCGATATCGTCCTCCCAACACACGACCCAAAAGTCCTTGAGAGACATCCAGGCGGAAGGATACCGTAGAATTCGATGTCTCAATCATCTGCAGTCTCTTGTGGCACTCTTGTGGTATTCACACAACGCCGCCGGGAATTTCTTATCTACTTTGACTGTATTACGTTGGAGTGGCAACCTCTGCGCGCTGGCTTTGAATACGCGCACGATATGATTGTCTATTGAATGTGTAGGAAGCAGAAATGATGTTGGAAGAGCATAAGGAGGCTTGGATCTCGCTGTCAATACTAGAGTACGAAGAAGCATTATCAAGAAGGATCGGCGATCTCGAGAGCTCTGAAGTTCTTCCAACGATACTTGAACTTGTCGATTCGGGCATGCTTTTCAGTTTGCATGTAGACGTGATGCGGCCGCCGTTGATTCCGCGTGGATCGTCCTTCCAACTCGAGCTCATCAGAGATCTCTACTTTCCTCTTCACAATAGGATATTTCTTGAGATACACTTGATGATGAAGGAGCCTGAGCTTCTCATTGAGGAGATAACTGAGTTCGTCGAGCCTAGATGTAGAGGGAATGTCGCATTGATCGTACAGCGGGAGGCATACGTCTCAGAAGAAGAGGTGATCAAGGGGCTGAGGATCATAAAGAATCGCGGCTACAAAGCCGGGATCGGCCTTAACTTGCCTACGCCGTTTAAGAGTCTTACTGATGGAATGATAGAGAATGCAGATATAGTTCTGATCATGTCGGTTCCGATGGGCAAAGGAGGACAGAGATACAATGCTCAAGCCTCAAGAAGGATCAAATCGGTTTCAGAAAGGTTTCCAGACAAACTCATCAAGGTCGATGGCGGAATAAACGACAAGACCGCTCGGTCCGTTGTAGAGGCTGGCGCAAGCATACTCGTAGTCGGATCATACATCACGCGAAACAAGGA
>CAZBDB010000067.1:0-6037 GCA_964490655.1 uncultured Candidatus Bathyarchaeia archaeon
ACCGAGTTTTCACGGAGAGGCCACCCTACGAGCACTTAGTGATCAGACCTTACCCAAAAAAATACCTAACCGAGCGAACGATTAGGGATGGCAAGGGGGTTAGGCTGCGTCCGATAAGACCTGAGGACGAACCGTCGCTAATTAGGCTCTACCATACTTTTTCAGACGAGACGATGAGGTTCAGATTCTTCCAGGTCATAAGGGAGATATCTCACGAAGCCTTGGCAAGGTACTGCAACATAGACTACGATAGAGAGATGACGATCATTGCAGAGAGAACCGAGAACGATGAGAAGAAGATGATTGGGATGGTCAGATTGGTTGTGCAGCCCGACGGGGTGAGGGGAGAGATCGCAGTCGTTGTTGGTGATCCTTGGCAGAATCTCGGACTTGGATCCGTTATGCTTGACTACATAATCGAGATCAGCAAAGACATGGGTTTGGAGACGATCTTCGGAGAGATTCTTAAGGAAAACTACAGGATGATGCATATCTGCAATACAAGAGGCTTCGAGATAAAACGCATAGACGATGAAACCAATCTAGCGACCCTTGACTTAAGGAGCAACATAAGCAGCTAGAATTCAGATTGCCGCTAGACTTTTGCTTTCAGTTTTCTGAGGTGATCTAAGAGAGGCTGGATGCTAGGTGGACAGCCCGGTATGAAGGTTCCTTCTAGCTCGTTATAGAAGGTGGGTATTGCACAATCGCCGCATAGAAACACGTGGCCATCCTCCTCTAATCGTTTTGCTTCAGGTCCCATAACTATGTGAACATCCTCATCTATTCCGCTGTCATCCACTCTTCTGACTGCTGTAGCTATCCTGCCAAAGCATCCGGTGCAAGCGCCACAGTTGTTCAAGTGAATGCGGGAAAGTCTCTTGTTCATATAATCAACCGATGTCATCATATTCCCTTGATACGCCTCATCTATGGACATTCCAACAACATCTATATCATCGAGGTTAGCTGTTCCCAAGCCCTTCTTCTCAGCCCAAGAAAGAAACCGCAGACTTCTCGGATCGATGCCCAGAACCTTCGAAGAGACAGCGTCAACAGCCACAGGATCAAAGCCCGCAATAGTCAGATTCAACTGATGAGTTTCTAGATACTCGTCCACCATGCCCCAGTGGAGGATGGTACAGGTGCCATCCACGACCACCATGTCGCTGCTTCTAACCTGATTGAGGTCAACTATAGCCTCTTCAACCCTATCCAACCGATGGTACTTCCGCTTGTCCTCACGAGGAATAGCACCATAAAGATTCTTTATAGCCACAGTTATCCCCGCGAGATGATGGGTCTTCAACGCTGGCACACTTATGAAGACATCACATTCCAGAAGGGCACGAGCAACCTGAACCTTCTCGAAGAAAACAGGATCAGGTACCTCGACTGTCTCCCAGCCGTCAACATTGAAGTCGATGAATCTCCCGCCCGCTCTCTCAACCACCCTCTTGTAGTGCTCATAGAGAGTTTCCGAGATCGGAGGAAAAGGCCTATTGACGAATCTCCTACGGAGCTTTTCAAGCGGAACGAACGGCTCCGACTCCCCGACTAAAGCCTCTTTGGCACCAGCATCAAGAGCCAACTTGACAATAGCCCTAACAATCTCAGGATGTGTAGTCTCTCCTATCTCTGGAGGCAGGCCACCGACCATATTGGGTTTGATTAGGACACGGTCACCTATACTCACAACCTTCTCAACGCCGCCGATCAAATTCGCTGCTTTGATCGTTCTGCACTCCATCTCGTTGTCTCTTGCGATCGAAACCTTGCTTCGGCCGACGTCCAATCCGATTCCCAGTTTTCGTTTTCCACATAATGACGCAGTTGAAGTTAATAGACAAATAGGAATATAAAGTGTTTTCAAGCGAACCTGAAATCGCAGGCTCGTCACTCATCTGCCGTGACAACAGGGATGAACAATGATATAGATCACGTGCACCTGGTTTCTCTATCCATCTCAACTCAGTCTGAATGTCTGTTCAGGGGATCTTTTGACATGTCGCGAGATAAGAGAGAAAAAAAACCGCTGCTATTGCTGTAATCTTGAGATGACTCTAGTCAGCGGCGATATACCAGCCTGTGTGGACCAGGATGGGACCATATGTGGAGTCGAATTCTGGGTGGAATGTGCCCATCACGACGAGTCTAGGCCCGCTAACCCACAGACGACCTACTCCACCCGCGCCTCTGAATATGCCTTTCCCAACCAACTCATCCTTCACAGTGTGCCAAGTGAATCGTCCGAACCGCGGATAGGAATAGAGCATCCCAACTAGTTCCATGTAGTCGGGGTTGGAGAAGAGCTCCGCCGGATCAACACATACGCTCAAAGCATTTTTCAGAAGCTCAAGAGCATAATCGTCTAGACCGAATATTTTCATGTAGTGTATGATTTCGTAGTGAACATTCGTCCCATCGAAATCGTAGCCATCCAGAGTGAGCATCCTAATTGCTCCGTAGATCTCGACATTTCTACCGGCGATTTTCAGGCTATCTATTTCTACTAGGGTCGGCATGTAAAGTTGAGTTCCGCGTTCCCATCTTTCCCATTTCCCGCGTTTCAGTCCACTGTCTGCGCTTAAGGGCCTGACGGACAAGCCAATGTTGAACGCAATCAGCAGCGTAAAGGCCAGCACGCGTCCATATTGAATCTTTTTTCTCATTTCAATTCCTCTTTCTGGTCATTCTCGGAGTCCAGTCTTATAAGTGATGTTAACCAATGATCGATAGAAAAGTTAAGTACCAGTTACATGATTTCTGATCCATTTTTTCCATAGATGCTAGATGACTCTTGATCAGCGCGCGCTAGCTACCGTTGACCAGTTTCACTGGTTGCCACTGGAGTGAACGATCTATTCGTTATGTATCGCACAGCAGACAACGCATATTGAAGACTGGTTTCGTTGTGAGTGATGAGAAAAGGATTGTCAACCTCTCTTTGTTGAGGTTGCTTTTCGGAATGTTTGGGCACACGAAAGGTTTATATGGGACGACAGCAGCTAAGAGTATTGTATGAAGAAAGACACATATGACGCAATTCTCATGTGACGTCTTTCGGGGATGTAGGCACTGTCTGATTCGGACTTCTGTATGATCAATCAAGAAGTCTGAAGATGTTCCATGGCCAATTCCGATCTTTCCATCTTGGAGGTGGAGTATATGGATAGTAAAGCAGAGGAATCCGTTCAAGTGTTAGAAGATAGATGTCCAGAGTGCGGCAGCACAGATCTAGTTTATGATTATAGTGCTGGTGAGAAATTCTGTAGAAGCTGCGGTTTGGTCATCCAGGATGATGCAATTGATACAGGTCCTGAGTGGCGTGCCTTTACTCTGGAAGAGAAGGCATCCAGAAGCCGCGTAGGTATGCCGACCTCCTACTCCTTTGACGACAAGGGTTTGTCCACATCGATAGGTCCGATTGATCGCGATGCATTAGGCCGAAAGTTGCCATTTTCAACTAGGATTAAGATGTGGCGACTGAAGAAGTGGCAGTATAGATCTCGTTACCACTCATCAATCCAGAGGAATCTCGTCCAAGCGATGACGGAACTTGACAGGCTGACCGATAAGATCTCCCTTCCAGCGGCCTTGAAAGAGAAGGCAGCTGTAATATACCGCAAAGCATTGGACAAAAACTTGGTACAGGGAAGATCTATAGCCGCGGTCGTAGCAGCCTCTCTTTACGCTGCGTGCAGGATGAACGGTACTCCTAGAAGTCTCCGTCAAGTCTCTAAAGCCAGTCTTGTAAACAGAAAGGATGTAGCAAGATGCTACAGGCTTCTTCTGCGCGAGCTCGATATCACGATGCCGGTACCCGACCCATTGATATTCGTGCCGAAGATCGCAAGTAGCGCCGACGTTTCTGGACAAGCCCGAGGAATCGCAATCAAGGTCCTTCAAGAAGCAAAGCAAAAGCATGCCCTAACTGGAAAAGACCCGATAGGTGTGGCTGCAGCGGCGCTATACATTGGATGCATGCAGTCTGGTGACAAGAAGACTCAGAAGCACATCGCTGATGCAGCTGGAGTGACAGAGGTAACTGTTAGAAACCGCTACAAGGCCATGAAAAGGCAGCTTGACCTTGAGCCGCCGGACTAAGCTCCTAGCGATCCGTATAACATGGTAAGCTTTCATGGTATCTGGTTGCTTAAAGAGGGCTCAGCTCCCTTTTTCTGCCCTTTTCTTGGTCCAATGCAGAAATCTGTTTGAGCTTCAACAGACTATGAAGCTGTTCTTATGAGTTAGATGATAGCCGCGTTTTCTTCTAGTGTTTACGTGCGCTCTGAGGCTTGAGACGCATTACTTCAGTACTTCTTCGAGTCTTTTGTTGACTGTGTCCCAGTTCACGATGTTCCAGAATGCATCGACGAACTTTGCTCTCTGATTCTTGTAGTCAAGGTAGTATGCATGCTCCCAGACATCGAGAACCATGAGAATCCTGAACATTGGATAGACGTTGGTGTTGTGCTTCTCAACCTGCATAACGATTGGTCTACCGGTCTGCTTGTCGAAGGCCAGTGCGCCCCATCCGGAGCCTTCTACGCTGCCGGCAGCTTGGGCAAACTCTTTCTTGAACCTTTCAAGACTACCAAACTCTTTGTCTATAGCGTCGCCCAAAGCTCCGCCTGGCTCTCCGCCTCCTTTGCCAACCGGTGCCAGATTGGGCCAGAACAACGAGTGGAGTAGATGACCTCCGATGTTGAAGGAGAGCGCTTTCAGGGTAGACTTGAGATCTAGATCGGTTCCTTCTTTTCGCGCTTTGTCGAGGTTCTCAAGAATAGCATTGGCGCCGTTGACATATCCTTGATGATGTTTCTGATGATGTATGCTCAACTGCTCCTCAGATATGTGTGGTTCCAAATCGTTGTATTCGTAAGGCAGTTTTGGCAGTGTGTAAAACTTGTTTGTTCCCAAATATGTCACTCCAAGCTAAAGGGGTAATCCCGTATTTTAACGTTCTTTCATGAATCTGGTTTTTACCTTTCATTATAGACGTTCTCTTCAATCCAATGCCTAACCGATTACTTCATGCTCTCGATGAGCGGACCTATGTCTATTTCTTCAATGGGCATCTTTGCAAGCGGTTTCTCCTTCACATGCGGTAGGTTGTCACGATATGTCGGCCTTTCTTCTTTGTAGAAGATGCCGATCGGTATCCTGTCACCCCATTCGAAGCTCTTCTCCAGAGCCTTCATCCTGTCACTCTGATCGTGCTCTTCTTCCTCAAGTGTGTAGACCCTTTCACGGAACCATTTGTAGGTGTTTAGGTAGTTGAAGGTCACGCAGGGCTGCAAGACATCTATGTAGCTGAACCCTCTATGCTTGATGGCCTGCACTATTAGGTTCTGGAGATGTGGAACATTCCCTGCAAAGCCGCGAGCCACGAATGTACCATTGCTAACTAGCGCATGAGCTACAGGGTTTAGAGGCGGGGTTATCGAACCGAAAGGTGTAGACTTTGTCCTGAACCCCAAGAGACTGGTGGATGTGGTCTGTCCAGTGGTCAAGCCCAGGACCTGATTGTCGTGTACGATCAAGGTGATGTCTATGTTCCTTCGAATGGCGTGGCTGAAGTGATCCCAGCCTTCATCGTACTGATCAGCATCTCCAGCAAACCCTACCACAGCCAATTCGGGATTTGCCATTTTTATTCCTGTAGCCAATGGAACTACTCTCCCATGGATGCCGTGGAACCCGTTGACGTCCATGTAGTTGACCATCTTTCCGTGGCAGCCTATGCCTGATACAATCACGATCTGTTCTCTTTCCAAGTTTGACTCCGTCAACTCCACCATTGCTCTTTTGAAGGCTAAGAGGATGCCGAAGTTTCCGCACCCAGGGCACCATGTGATCTTCTTAGGAGTCTCAAGGTCCTTCAAAGTAACCATTCTTTCAGAGCACCTCCTTGATCCTCTGAGCGAGATAGCTTGGGTTGAAGGGCCTTCCATCATACTTCAGAATCTTCTGATCCAAATCTCTGAGGAGATGTTCGCGGATGAGGCTAGACAACTGCGAAGTTTTGTTGCTC
>CAZBDB010000068.1:0-6009 GCA_964490655.1 uncultured Candidatus Bathyarchaeia archaeon
ATACTCTGCAGTCTGGTGAGTAAGCCACCCCAAGATTGTATCTGTGCGGAAAATTCCCCAGCCCCTCATAGAACATCACGTAGAAGTCTCCTACAGCAAACGTTTGATGCACTTCTATGCCTGCGTCCCACAATTCACATTCAGGCTCGGCAAACCTTCCCACGCCCCTGCAAAAGGCTGAGAACCTTTCTAAGAGGCTTGGTGGGCCATCGATCTTCATTAAGAGGGATGACTTGACTGGCCTTGCATTTGGGGGTAACAAGACCAGGATACTGGAGTTCGTCATGGGGGATGCTAAGGCCAAGGGGGCTGATGTTGTCGTGGCTGGGGCTGGTTGGCAGTCGAATTGGTGTAGTCAGGTGGCTGCGGCTGCGAATAAGTTACGGATGGGTGTGGTTCTCTACAAAAGGGCGGTTAGCGATGACTATGATCCAGAGTATGATGGCAACCAGCTTCTACAGTTCCTCCTCGGAGCCGACATAAGGGCTGTTGGATCGCCTTGGACCCATGTGGGAAGGGTCAAGGCAGAGATCATGGAGAGGCTGATCGCGGAAGGGCATCATCCGTACGACGCCAACGCATCGCCCTATGCTTCGATTGGATATGTGAACGGCCTCCTTGAGATAATCTCTCAGGCTAACAGTAACGGGTTCGCGGTGGACCACATCGTTACTGCTACAGGATCGGGAATGACACTAGCGGGCCTCTTGCTGGGTTCGCTTGCCATGAATGCTGGTATTGATGTCCTAGGGGTCAGCATCACGCCTAGCAGCGGTCTTCGTGGAGCCGTGGCTGACAGGGCGAACACGACCGCCAAGCTTCTGGACCTTGGAGTCTCGGTGGCAGCTAAGGACGTGAACATAAACGAGGACTATATAGGAGGAGGATATGCGGTGGTGAATGAGGATGTCGTCAAAGCTATAAAGCTAGTGGCCAAGACGGAGGGTATCTTCCTAGACCCCGTATACACGGGAAAAGCCATGGTCGGACTCATAGACCTATGCAGGAAGGGCTACTTCAGTGATGACGAAACAGTCGTTTTCTTACACACGGGAGGCAACGCCGCCCTCTTCCCATACAGAGATCCCATAAAAGCCATGTTGAAGTCTGCCAAGCCCCCATGGGTTAGGCCACCGTGGTACTACAATGAATGACAGATTCAACCACTTTCCCGAAGAGCAACGGGTTAAATGTCTTGAGAGCTGGCTGGCAATCTCATCACTGAAGCCGTTCCAAAGAGAAGTAACCATGAGAAATCCTGTATGTTTCGGGGCGTGCTAGCGTTATCCGCATACTTCTCTGATCCATCTAAGGTTGTTTTCACCCAATATCTTGCGGATCTCATGGTCTGAGTAGCCTCTGGCCGCCAGGCTTAGAGTGATCTTGGGCATCTCTGTAGCGTCCCTTAGAAGAGTGCCGCCTCCGTCGAAGTCGGAGCCTATGCCAACATGTTCAGTTCCTGCGACTTCAACGATGTGGTCTATGTGGTCGAGCAGTCTATCCAGTGTGGGTTTCTTCTCGTCTACAAATGAAGGGACGAAGGTGACGCCTACTACGCCTCCGGTGTCTGATAGGGCCTTCAACTGGTCGTCGTCAAGGTTTCTGATGTGGGGGCAAAGATCCTTGGCGTTCGCATGCGAGTCGATTATAGGCTTCTCTGATATGTCAACGAGATCCCAGAAACATGATTCGCTTAAGTGAGGTGCGTCGATGAGTATCCCAAGCCGTTCTGCTTCCTCGACAACTTGCACACCGAATTCTGTCAATCTGCCGCCCGTTCTTTATCCAACGCCGTCGCCCATCCATGTCCTTCTATGAGTGGTGGGTTGAAGGCACTTCAGGCCGAGCTTGTGGAACATGCGCAGTATGCCGAGTTCACCTTGCAGACATAGGCTGTGTTCAATAGAGCAGATGACAGCCATCTTTCCCGCCGACTTCGCCTCAAGCACGTCTTAGCTGTTCCTTGCAAGGATTAATGAGCCGTTGCTTGCTCCAATCTTCCCATATAATTTGTCTAGGACCCAAAGGTCATAGGCTGTGTTCTTCACAAGATGATCCCCCACCGCTCCGAAGTTCCCACACTGATGGCGCAGAATTCCACATCAACGCCGCCCTTCTTGAGCTTGGCGAAATTCGCCTGCATTTCCGAGGGCCTCATCCCCCATTCCCTTAGATGCTCGACCCATATAGTGTCGCAATGGGTGTCAACAACCAAGGCATCCATATGGAGTCGGGTCAGTCTGTCGGTCTCCTCTTGACCCAAATCAGGACGCTTTCTTGTCAAGTCATGTCACACCAGATCGGTAGGTTGAATCTGCGAAGATTCAAGGATTAGCGCTAGTTCGCACGATCGTGTCCTATGATCCGCGATTAAAGGCAATCTGCATAGACTGCCGTGGCAAAGTTGTGTGGAGTCGAATTCAAGCACGGTAGATCCCAACATAAGCAGCAAGATCACGGACTGCCCCAAGGATCTCAAGGCGGGCCACCATCTAAGCAGGGCCCAGCGCCCGAAATCGAGGCTTGGAATCCGAAATGCACAGTCAGGGAGTTGTCTGGTCTTTGAATATTCCGCTATACTTTGCTTTCCCTTCTATCCTCTCCAGTACGATCTGGCAAATCTTTGTACCAGGATAAAGAGCTATGGGCATCGGAGACATGTTGCTTATTTCAAGAACTTGCTTATTGTCGCAACCGGGTTGAACTAATCCAGCTGTCACGTGTATCATCAAACCTATTCTGGCGTATCTGCTTCTTCCTTCTATCCATCCCGCCAAGTCCTCGGGAAGTCTTATCTTTTCCTTGGTGATCCCGTGAACCAGTTCTCCTGGCATCAGAAGAATGTAGTCACCGTCCTTCACGCGGACTATCTCGGTGACTTCCTCATAGTCCACGTCCTCCTTGACATGGAATATCTTTCTTACCTTTCCAAAAACTCTGAATTCGTTTCCCAAAGTCAAGTCAATAGATGTGGGGCCGACTTGGTCAATGTCAAAAGGGGTGATTTCGATTTTCCCTTCTCCAATACTCTTCAATATCTCATCTCTTGAAAGAACAGTAATTTCCATCACCTTCTTTTCGCAATGATGTGGTTCTTGGTGACTATTTGGGTCGTTGCTGTTAACTGTTCCGCTCAGCAAGGTGTGAATTGCGTAGAGATTAGGCCGTGTTGGAAAAGAGAGTGGATTGACCTGAATGGTTTGCATTATCCTAGAGCGGAAGAAACAAATCTAGCTATTGCAGACATGAGAACTGAAATAGGAATACAGCACCTTTGACAGGGGGAATGTTCATGAACTCTTCCCCAAGAGAAGTTGACATAGATAGTATAATAGCTGAATACAGTATTGATGTTGAGTCAACGAGACCCATTGAAATTCGAGGTCTAGAAGATACGACAAAGCTTTTCAAAGTAGAGAGATCCGACCTGATTGAGAAGCTGTACATCGTTGATACCATTCAAGGAAAAGACATTGCTTGCCATCCACATATGGTTGGAAAGACATTGGGACGTCTCGCTTTTGACGCCGCTTTAGAAGCTGCAAAAGCAATAGGCCAACTAACTGATCTCGCCAAGGTTGACCGAGATTCCATAGTTGTCGAAAATGTCCTTAGAGCAGCCCCGGGATACGAGTTGCACGAAGCTCTTAGGGAATTGGCCAAAGGAAGGGGATTCAGGGATGTCTGGATACGCCCTCATTATGAAACACCTTCATACAGGAGTCATGACAAGGAATCCCAAACAGAGCTGAGCGTCATCTATGAGGATTTTGAGGCTCTTCCCCATGACAGAGAAATAACTGTGCTGAAGCCCGACACGGAGGCAACGGGCAAGACTGGACAGAAGTCAATAGAGAGAATCATAAGAAGATGTGAGGATGTGGGGTCCACGATAAAGGAGATAATCTTGTACGGTTTCATTTCGGCTCCCGGCTTGGAGACTGTAAGTGAAACAGTTAAGAGACATGGTATAGAACTGGCGGCTTTCGCGATTGGGAACGTAACCGATCTGGCCCATAACGGGTACGATATGACTTTGTATGGTGTTGACGAAAGCTTCTGGCAGGCGACCGGCAAGATAAGAAAACTAGGGAGCATAGTAGATGCAACGACCTTAGAAAGGTATTTACCGGAATTCGTCCCTAGCTCAGACCAGCCAGGGGACTGGTCAGATAGGCAGACACTAGTCTACGCCACTAAGGAGAGAAAAGAGCCTGGGAAAATAGGAGAGCATCTGCAGAACAGTGTGAGACTGATCAAGAGCCTAATAAGGATCTCAGATTATGCGCCGTGGCAGGAGAGAATAGCCAAGAACGAGTTAAGACTTCTCCATGCCGCCTTGCAGGAAGACATCACAGATTCTTGCTCTTAGCGCGCGCTTTGGCGTGAAGACTATCAAGACTTCTCATAAGTGGATCTCTAGCGGAGGGAAGTGACGAGGAGATCCTGAAGATGTAAGCGTAATGATTAATAGAAGATCCAGATACGATTGAAGCGATGTAGAATGAAGATCACAGATGTAAAGGTCGCTATTGTTCGTGGCAACTTCGAATGGGTACTTGTCAAAGTGCTCACCGACCAAGATGAACTGACTGGGATTGGAGAAGCTTTCACCGGACCGGGAGTGAAAGAGGTGATCTTAGCTGAAGCTGAGCATGGCGTAAAGGAGGACCGTGGAATATGGGGCTTGAAACATTTCTTGATCGGCGAAGACCCAACGAATGTTGAGAGACTGGCCCGAAAGGTTTACACCGGGTTGTCAGGAATCATTGGCACAGCAGGAAGCATAATTCAGGTGATAAGCGGAGTGGAAACTGCACTCTGGGATATAGCTGGAAAGGCTTTGGGTGCGCCGGTATACAAGCTTCTGGGAGGCAAATACAGAGAGAAAATCAGAATCTACGCAGATTGCCACGCCGGCGAATCCGAAGATCCTGAATCATGGGCCCAAAGGGCGAGAGAAGTGAAGGAGAAAGGCTTCACAGCTATGAAGTTCGATGTTGACAAACCGTCACATCGTGAGGTCAGCTACAACCGTTGCCTCAAAAGTTCCGAAATAAAGACGATGGCTGGTCAGGTCGAGGCTGTTCGACAGGCCATTGGAGATGACGTAGATCTGGCCATTGACTGCCACTGGAAGTACAACATAAACGATGCTATAAGGCTTGCAAACACTCTTGAGCCGTACAATCTTCTTTGGCTTGAAGATCCTGTGCCTCCGGAGAATGTCGACGCCATGAAGAAAGTCACGGCTTCAACGAACACGCCTATATGTACTGGGGAAAACCTTTACACCAGGCATGGATTCAGAAGGCTTATTGAGAACCAGGGAGTGGACATTGTTTCTCCAGACGTTTCAAAGGCGGGCGGTCTCTCGGAAAGCAAGAAGATCGCTGACATGGCCGATCTCTACTATATGGCTGTAGCCCCACACAATATCACCAGCCCAATCGGCACAGTTGCTGCATGCCACATGTGCGCATCAATACCGAACTTCCTCGCACTCGAATATCATGCCATTGACATTCCTTGGTGGGGCAAATTGATCAAGCAAGAGCAATCCCTCATCTCGGAAGGCTACATAGAAGTTCCAGAGAAACCAGGAATCGGCGTCGAACTTGACGAAGAAGAAGTAGTTAAGCATCTGGGAGAAGGCGAAACACTTTTCTAGATTTTGCTCGTCTCAGAACCGCTTTTCGCAGGAATGTTGATGCGATGACGTCCATCATCCAGGCCTGAAAACTGTTGAGATAGGCGCGTGGACCGATCTGAAGACTGCAACGAGGATTCTGGAGAAGAACATCACTTTACAGAAATGCACGCGCTAAAAGGAAACAGAATCGTAGCGGGTGGGTCTTGCTGCACAAGATGCTAGGGCGTCAGGAAAAGATCTATCGTGCTGCATGCATAGCTAGCTAGCACGAGTTCGACATTCACTTAGCAGATGAGATGGGATGTTTATGGGGTATTTCCCATATTTTCTGCAGGTGTCATATAACGCTACAATGT
>CAZBDB010000069.1:0-5946 GCA_964490655.1 uncultured Candidatus Bathyarchaeia archaeon
CCATCATACTCCGTCAATGTGTTTCCTGATATACCGACTGCAGAAGAGGCAGAACGTCTTACGCGTGCACGATTTGGAACGATCGACGCGTTTACGGCCAAGCAACATATAGAGTCAAACCGCAACATTACAGTACTTGACGTGAGATCTGTTAGCGAATTCGATCAAGGCCACATAAAAGGAGCAGCTAACATCCCCGTAGAGGAGCTGCAAGAAAGACTCGGAGAGCTTGATAAGAACAGGGAGATTATTGTCTATTGTCGCACAGGCATAAATAGTACACAAGCGAGTCAGATCCTCGTTGACAATGATTTCACCAGGATCTATAATATGCAAGGCGGGGTCACTGCATGGGTGGATTACGAAAACTTTCCAGTCATATGGACATCAACAATATCCATCACTTTGTCAGCAACAACCATAAACAAAGGTGAAACAATTACCGTATCTGGGTCCATATCACCTCAGGTTTCAGCTGTCCCTGTCCAGTTGACCTATATCAGGGCTGAAGATGCTGAAGTCAATAGGACGGTGACATCGGCGTCAGACGGCTCCTTCGAAGACACCTACACGTCTGATTCAGTTGGCCACTGGTCCGTCCGAGCTAGCTGGGAGGGCAACCAAAACTTCGGCCGAGCAACCAGCGAAATTATATCCTTTGAGGTTGTGGAAAAGGGCTACATAACTCCCACTATCTACTTCGTGACTGGAGGCCTACTGATAGTAGCTGCTTTAGCAGTTGGGATGTTCATTGTAATGAAAAGAAGGAAGCCGAAGTGAAGAGAGCAAATGCAGAGCGTCGTTCGAAATAACTAGAAGTTTGTGGTTGTGAAACCTAGTTCGAAGTATCAAGTGAAGGCCGAGAATGAATCACAGGGATTCCGCTCCCTTACTTCTAGATCTTCTTCTTCGTTGTTCTAAAAGATTCTTTCCTATTTCCTAATAATAACCTAGTTAAGTACTAGCTCACCGGTGAAGATTGAAGATTCCAGACCTGAGACTAAGCTTGTCGGTCCTACTGCTCTCGTCCTTTGTGATATACGTCAGCACGGCAGCCAAAGTAGACGGTAGCCCAATAGGATATACGCTGGGTGAGGACACCCTCAATTGCGGCGGATGCATCTCAACAGACTCTACTATAGCAACATTCACTGGTGTGCCGTTGGGAGTTGGATCGGATATTGTGATTACGCAGCTGGTCAACGTAACGAACAGAGACTCTTCAGACTATACCGTACAGGTTTGTGTCGCCGTAGAAGACTTTGGAACCGAGCTTTCCTCGCTTAGGCTTTACCTTGTTTCACCCTCTGGTGTAGAGACCTTAGTCGTAGAGCTTGACGACTTTGGCGATGTCGTCACGGAGAGAGTCTCAGTCAGAATTCGTCAAGGAGAAGAATGGTGCCTAAAACTGGCAGGTCGCTATGACTCAGAAATTCCTCCATCTCAGAGCAACACGATGATACTGGCCCTACAAGCGATCGAATAGGCAATTCTGGCGGCCATACCTTCAACGTATATACCTTATTCATCACAGCTTAGCCGTCCGGTGTTCAAGCAACTGAAGCTCACTCACGTGAATCATGTCCAAGAACAGTGTCTGATGGTCTCGCTTATATGCGATCTGCTCTTCTAGATTCTTGGTGGGTGGGGCCTATGAACTCGAGAGACTTGGTGCTGATGGCTTTGTCTCATAAGGAGCCAATCCGAGTTCCCGTGGATTACTGGGGCACGAGGGGGATCGATGAGCTGCTCGGTCCACATTTCGGCGTTGGATCGAGAGATGAGATGCTCGATAGGCTTGGAGTCGACCTACGTTATGTGTTTCCAGAGTATGTTGGGTCGAAACTGAGGAGTTATGCTGATGGTAGCTACGATGACCTCTGGGGGGTTCGCCGAAAGATCATCAGGACCGCTGAGGGAAGTTATGAGCATACAGTTTTCAGTCCGCTGAGTGGTATGAAGACCGTTGACGAACTAGAGGCTTGGTCTCCTCCATCCCCTGATTGGTACGACTACTCTTCTTTGAACCTTCAATGTGATCGCTACCAAGACTATGCGACGGTAGTGGTTGGCGATCGGACGAACAGGACAAGTGTCCTGCATGAGGCGATTTATCTCCGTGGGGTACAACAAGCCCTGATTGATCCCATAAGTAACCCGGAGTTCACCCAACGACTATTCGAGAAGATAACAGATTTCTACTTGGAGGTGAACCGTCGCTGCTTCGAGGCAGCAGGAGACCGTATCGACATCTTCATGATGGGGGACGATATGGGAACTCAAGAGGGGCTATTAGTTTCGCCTAGGATCTTCAGGCACTTCATTAAGCCTTGTTTGTCTAAACATGTCAAACTAGCCAAACAATACGGGCTTAAAGTGATGCTTCATTGCTGTGGAGCTATACGCAGGCTCATCCCTGACTTCATCGAGATGGGCATCGACATCCTCAATCCCATCCAGGTAAGGGCTAGAGACATGAATCCATCAGAGTTAAAACGAGATTTTGGGGACAGACTGAGCTTTCACGGATCGATCGATATCCAATGGACACTTCCAAGAGGAACGCCAGAAGATGTGCGAGCGGAGGTCAAAGAACGTGTTCAAACGCTAGGGAGGGGAGGAGGATTCATCCTTTGTTCAACTCACAACATTCAAGGAGACACTCCATTAGAAAACATCTTGGCCATGTACGACCAAGCAAGGAGGCTATCCAATCCGTGAACTATCCCTCCTTCGCCAATTTGTTCATAACACTTTTCCACTCCGATAGGCTCTTGCACGCGTCGTGGAGATAACTAGGTCCAGTGGGCGCCTCCGCCCAAATTAATAAGTTATCATGTGGCAACAATATGCCAAGACCAGAAAAAAAACCTGTTCACAGAGTGTGAGAATACATGATGAGTTCCATGAAGGAAGTCTTGGACCGACATAAGGCATTCTGGAATATGGAGGATGTGAACCAGCCGTTGCTGGCGACTCTGCCTTCATCTGAAGAAGCACCGATGAAACTCATATTAGCAGATGGGACAATTGCCGCTGAGGGACTTCACCTTAAGCCGCACATGTTATCACCGGAGAAGATCCATCCGAGACTTCTTCATTTGTTTGGGAGAACGGAATTGGAAGATGAAGAGAGGTCTCCATACTCAGTTGGGGATATATTCAGTCCGGTGACTCCCTATGGGAAGATTCCTTGGATGGAGGCGATTGTTGGCTGCCCGATACAGGTCTCGGTCAAAGGGAACACGATGTGGGCAAGACCCGTACCGGAGGCTGATTTGGCAGAGATTGAGGTAAGCCGAGAATGGACAGAGACATTAAAGACGTTTACAGAGTATCTGGTTGACAACTTCTTTGGGCAGTATCTTGTATCTACAACTCTCATGCGAGGGCCAACAGATATGCTAACGGCGATTCTGGGGAAGAGGGATCTAGTGATGAGCATGTACAGAAGAAGCGATGAGATACAGAAGGCAGCTGCCGCGTTGGCTGATCTCTTCATATCTGTGGCGAGGGCTCAGTTGGATATCATACCGAGGTTCCAAGGTGGATACTGCAACCTGTATGGTTTATGGGCTCCTGGAACCGCCATCCGTAGCCAGGATGATGAGTCTGCTATTCTGCCGCCGAGGATCTGCAGAGAATTCGTGGTGCCATACCATGAGAAGATAGCAAGCGAATTTGATTACTCGATGATGGATATTCATTCAGGAGCTGAACTGCATATGATAGACTTGCTGCTCGATGCTGAGCATGTTAGATCAGTTTCGATCACTGTGGATCCTCGTCCCTTCGGACCTGGGATAAATGAGTTGCTTCCGTTCTTGTCAAAGATTCAAGAGAGGAAACCTCTTCATATCTACGGTGAGTTTACCGAGAAAGAACTTGGCAAGATCATCAAAACGTTATCACCAAGGGGTTTAGCGATAAGGGCTGTGCTCAAACCTCACTGAGCGCTATTGTCGTCTAGCCAGATAAGCTAGCCGTTGTTGGCTTCAACACATTTTGAGGGGTCGGTCAGAGAGTAATAAGCCAAGAATCGCAATTGATTTAAGTGTGAACCTGTCTAGATTTTGAACTTGAGATGGAAAGGAATGTCCCAGAAGCAGATTACGTACTTTAAGAAGTCGGGTGTTGAAAACACAGACGATGTCTTGAGGCTTGCTAAGGAGAGGTCTGACAGCTTGGGGATTGGCACTATCGTTTTGGCTTCGACAAGAGGTGGCACAGCTGAGAAGGCTTTGAATATCCTCGAAGGGAAGGACTTGATCATAGTTGGCATAGACAGAGACAGGTTCTCTCCGGAAACCATGAAGAAGGCTGAGAAGAAGGGTTTTCCAGTTATCTTCAGCCATGAGACCGATTACGACTATTCGGATGATATGAAGGCTGCCTTTAGAAGATTCAGCCAAGGGATGAAGGTCTCCGTGGAAGATGTGGTCATTGCCTGTTCGAAAGACGTTCTAGAAGAGGGGGTCGATGTCGTTTCTTTGGCTGGTTCCTCTTGGGGAGCAGACACAGCTATCGTCATCAACTCAGCATCTGATTTCTCCAGCGTTAAGATCAGAGAAGTCATCTGCATGCCCAGATAGGGCAGCCCGCCTCTAGATGGTGAGTCCTTCGTCAGCAGTATGGTCGAGCGCGCGCTAGATGGGAGTCACGGTCTATCTTGGACCATGATTTTGTGAATGATTTCTACTCCTAAAAATAATACCCCTTATGCTTTTCCTGTTCAACCTGTTTCTTGTTGTTTTCCAATGATGGGCTTTGAGGATGGTTCTGTTTGCGTATGCTTTAGGTCTGGAAAGGTGAAAAAAGGCTGCAAAAGGTGAAGCGTGCTCTACTCAGTCACTGATTCATCTTCTTCGTACCGTGTAGGCAAGTCCTGCTAGAACTGCTGATAGTCCATAGAGCACAAGGGGGATCCAGAGAAACTCAAGACGAAGCAGGAAGGCGAGGTCTCTTCCGAGGCCGAAGGGCGTAGGAATATACAGCTAGGCCAGAAATGCGAGATATAGAGTTGTGACTGTCCACCGTATCTCTTTTCGCACGTTCAATGCATACATATAGGTAAACACGAACATGAAGGCGAATCCTAAGAAGAACATGGGCCACATGTCTGCGCTGGCGAAGAAGGCTGTGTTGTAGATTGCTACAATGACTGCGTGGATGGCAACGTTGCTCTCTAGGGTGTTTATCCATCTCTTGTCTAGTTGCACTTTGGTGTATGCCAATGACATCTGTTCAAAGAGGACACGTAGTTGTGTGGGATTTGGAAGGCTGAACTTAACAGAAAGAGAAGAGACTTTGAGAACGGTTCAGCGAAAATATAACCTCAGCCACATCCATATTACGTCGGATTTCGACGGCTCTTATGGGGCTTGGTGTTTATTCGGTCTTACGTAATCTTTAATAATGATCCATTTATGAGTTAACGGGGGATCTAGATGGAGGGCGATAGAAAGAAACTAACAACGAATTTTGGTAGGCCTGTGGATGATGATCAAAATTCTGTGACTGCCGGCGTTCGTGGACCAGTTTTATTGCAGGATGTCCATTTGATTGAGAAATTAGCACACTTTAACCGTGAACGGATACCTGAACGTGTCGTACATGCTAAAGGTGCTGGTGCCGGAGGATATTTCGAGGTGACCAATGACGTAACAAAGTATACTAAGGCAAAGTTCCTGTCGAAGGTGGGTAAACGAACCGAAGTGTTTGCAAGATTCTCCACTGTAGGGGGAGAGAAGGGATCAGCAGATGCTGAGCGTGATCCGCGAGGATTCGCAGTGAAATTCTATACTGAGGAAGGCAACTATGACCTTGTAGGTAACAACACCCCTGTCTTTTTCATTCGTGACCCCTTGAAGTTTCCAGACTTTATTCATACGCAGAAACGCAACCCAGCAACCCACCTTAAAGACGCGAATATGTTTTGGGATTTCC
>CAZBDB010000070.1:0-2805 GCA_964490655.1 uncultured Candidatus Bathyarchaeia archaeon
TGTTTATGACCAAGTCGAAGTTGTGGGGGTTTAGCCAATCTTTTCTGAAGAGTTTCTCAACCATGTGCTTCCTTTCTGTGTCGCTAACTCGGACGGCTTCTCTAGCCTCTTCAGGAGTGATGTTCCTCCTCTTGGCTATATGCTGGACTCTTGCCAACTTCGGAGCTACAAGGAGAACCTTGAAAGCGTCTTCGTTATCGAGTAGCATGAAAGCCGAGCGTCCTTCTACTATGACGTCTCCTGTGGCAAGCATCTCATCGATTTTGCCTTGTATCATCTTGTCCAGGTTAACCTCACCTGATTGCACATGATCCTCAAACTCTTCGAATGTTTCATCTGGGTGAACACCGCTAAAGTCTACAACTATGCCCCTTATGATATCACCCGAGTTTATACACCTCAAACCAAGAGCCTTAGAGAGAATCTCACCAACTTCTGTGCAACCAGCGCCCAACTCTCCGCAAACCGCTATATGCATCTATGATTCACCTTTTCTTCATGATTCTGTGGCTTCCGAGTTCATGCCTGACTAGGCTGAATAACCATCCAGCATGCTTTTGGAGGCCGCCGCCGGGATTTGAACCCGGCCTCCAGGCTCCACAGGCCTGTACCACCTCTGCAGTGTCTGTACGCTTCCAGGATCCGCGAGCCATAGGCTTCTCTACGTTACGGCGGCCGAGGTTTTCAAGATCTCTTATGTTAGCCTTTTAATATTTCTATCGACTAATCTATCTTCCGGCGGCGAACCGTCAATGCCTAAGGACTTGAAGAATGATCTAGATGTGGACGTGATTGAGTCTCAACTGAAGGGAAAGACGCTTCTTGTTTACTGGTTCATGTTGAGGACCCCTGGCTCAGCTGTTGGGGTTCGGCAGATTCAGCGCAATCTAGCGTTCTCAAGTCCAAGCGTTGCAGCGTACCATCTAGAGAAGCTCCTTGACTTGGGACTTGTTGAGAAGACTTTTACTGGGGAATACCTCCTCAAAGAAGAAGTCAAGGTAGGAGTGTTAAGATTCTTCACTAGATTGGGTCGATTCCTGATCCCACGTTACCTCTTCTACTCTGTCTGGTTCTCCACGATGCTTATCGTCTACTTGGCTTTCTACGGACACACAGGCGATATCCATAACATAGTAGCCACCATATTCGGAACTTTGGCATGTGCTATTCTATGGTACGAAACAGCAAGACTATGGAAGGAGAGACCCGTCTAATCTCTTTCTGACTCAGACGCTTGAAAACTTAAATTGAGCATAGTTGAATGACATAACCATTCATCGGAGGATTTGCTGGATGAAACTCGCCGTTCAAGAGAACATGGTTCCTGGAAAAAACTTCTCAGATAAGCTCGAAAACGCGGAGAGATACGGTTACGAGGGAGTCGAGGTTTGGGGGACCGACCTGCCAGACAGACTAAGTATGGTTAAGTCAGCCTTATCCACATCGAAGATAGGGATATCCACAGTTTGCTCAGGTTACCGTGGCGACCTTCTCGGCCCGGACAGGCAGACTAGAGAGACAGCGATCGAGGGCCTAAAGGATAGGCTGAAGGCTTCTGCTGATCTTGGAGCCGTCGGCGTCATAACGGTGCCAACCTTTGGTAAGCCCAAAATCTCAGACTTGTATCCTTGGCGCGCTGATGTTCAGGAGATTGAGAAGGAGATCCTTATTGAAGAATGCAAGATACTCGGGCGGTACGCTGACGATGTGGGGGCCTACGTGATCTTGGAGCCGCTTAACCGCTACGAGACCCACTTCATCCGGAGGCTTGAGCAAGCTGTTGAAGTATGCAAGGCCGTCAGCAAGGAACACGTGAAGATCATGGCTGACTTCTTCCACATGAACATCGAGGAAGCAAACATACCTTCCAGCATAGAGAAGGCAAGGGACTACATTGTACATGTCCATCTGGCTGACAGCAATCGGCTGCTTCCTGGACACGGTCACACAGACTTCAAGAGCGGATTCGCGGCTTTGAAGAACACAGGATACAGGAACTTCATGGCATTGGAGTGCGGGATCCCAGGCGATCCCGAGGTCGGGCTCCCGAAATGCGTGAACTACCTTAGACAACTCATCTGAAAATTAAACTCAGATGATTTAAATGGCCGACGAAATACGATTGGGATTCGTCGGGTGCGGAGGCATAGCTGAATCCCACCTGAAGGGGTTAGTCAGGAACCCTTATGCGGAACTTGCTGCCTTCTGCGATATTAGGCTGAGCCGGGCAGAGGAGGTTTCTAAGCAGTATGGAACCCAGAACGCCCAAACATTCAGTGATGCTAGAACTATGTTCGATGAGGCTGACCTCGATGCGGTTTATTTCTGTCTGCCACCATTCGCCCACGGAGCCGAGATAGAAGCAGTCAAAAGGCGAATTCCCTTCTTCGTCGAGAAGCCAATCAATCTCTACCTAGACCAGGCGAAGAGGATAGCTGAAGCCGTCGAGGAGAACAACATCTTGACGAGCGTCGGATACATGAACCGATACCGCAAGGGCGTAAACAAGGTCCATGCTCTTCTAGGCGAAGACACCCCAATACTGGTTCTAGGCGGGTGGATAGGGAGAACACCGAGTCTTGAATCGGGAGCGAACATAATGAAATGGTGGATCCGCAAAGAGAAGAGCGGCGGCCAATTCCACGAACAGGTGACCCACACCGTTGATCTTGCACGATTCCTCTGCGGCGAGATCTCTAAGGTACATGCCTTCCCCGCAGTGAACATAAACAAGAGTGCCCCGGGAAACTACAACATCGAGGATGCCTCCGTCGTCAATCTCAAATTCGTCAATGGCGCCGTTGG
>CAZBDB010000070.1:2905-5935 GCA_964490655.1 uncultured Candidatus Bathyarchaeia archaeon
AGATATCACTTCCTTGTGCTGCGTACTAAGGTTTCTCATGGTGCTGTTGAATTCGTTGGAATCTGCAGGAATGGTACAGCTTCGCCGCCGAAGAAGTATGGCAATATTCCGTTCCATTTCTCCAACGCTAGCCATTGCAGGATCTGCGGATCCAACTGTTCTCTTCTTAATCTGAGAGCTTCTGAATCTCCTTGAGCCCTAAGTATAGTTGCATTATAGTACGCCTCTGCTTGGATGACCTGTTGCTGAGCCTCATATCTTATCTGCTCCAGCTTGTTCTTGGCTTCCAGAGCTTTCTGTTCAGCAGTGACTTTTGCTTCAATCGCCTGTGTGAACTGCGCTGAGAATTGAAAATCCGTTATAGAGACGCTGAGAACTTCGATGTGATAAGGAGCCAATCTCTCTGCCAGGATCTCCTCAAACGTCAGCTTAACTTCCGCCCGCCTCGTTATCAACTCCTCAGCTTTGAACTGAGCCGTGCTCGCCTTTATCGTTTCTTCGATGTTCGGCTGAATGACTCTAGTTACATAATCCTGTCTTAGATTCTGATATATTTCATCCACAAACCCTGGATTAAGCCTATAGTTCACAGCCAAGGTTGTAGTTACTTCCTGAAGATCCGCTGAAGCTGTAGACTCTGGTCTTTCCGCCTTCTGTATGGTCACTTCCATTAAGATCACGCTCTGCATTACGGGCATAATGAAGTGTAACCCTTCGTCCATGATTCCTGAGACCTGCCCCCACGTCAATAGAACGCCTCTAGTTCCTGCTGGGACAATCACTATAGCCCCAGCTGTCACGAGTATGGCTGATACCAACACTATAGCCATAAGTATCACGCCTACCGCAGCCTTTCCCGCTATCCTTCGCCTTCCTCCTTCTTCACCACTTGATCTTTCCTTCCACAATAGTACTCACCTCCTTAGCCCTGACATTCTAGACATGTTTTTCTGTGGCACTTTAACGAAACCGACAGATAAAAAGATATAGAAATTCCAAATTTGCTTGACAGGTTCAATAGACAAGCTTCGGCAAGCAAATCTCTGCTCAAAAGTCAATAGAAGTCTAAAGAAGATTTCTTGCTGAGTTGCATAAACAAGGAATCTGAAGATTCCTCGTTCGCCGGGAATATTCAATGCTACATTATTGAGGACCACTCAATGGTCCAGTAATTCACAAATGTTATATCTGTCTGACAATCGAAGCAATACTTAGGAGGGACAAGCTGGGTTAAGTAGCCACAGTCCCTCAAAAAAAGGACCTAGGGCTATCTTAACCCCAGCCCTCCCTAGATCCTCATTTCTATCTCTTCATTTCCTTCCTCGAATCTTCAGAGCTATGAACAGGGCTACTATCACTGTAATCGCTACAGCCGCAAATGATATATCCCTGATTATGGACACGGTATCTCGGCATCTTCGGTTTGTTCCAGCAGGTTGGGTGCTTGGTTCAAGTCGTGCCTCGCTCTAGGCACATCTCCTACTATGGTCTTGTTGTAGTCGGATTCGGTAATCGCCAGTGTTTGAGATGCGAAGCTCTTGGCGCCCGAATCAGTGTAGAATCCGAGGCTTCCGCCGCGCTGCTCTTAGTACGTGCTAAGACTCCCTCAGTAAGTGTCTTACAAGAAAAGATAGGACAAGTGAGAAGAGAGAGAAACAAACAGAGAAGAGAAAGAAGACCATTGACCAGCCTTCCCCGATGAATCCGATCGAAATGTCATTTACCTCTATGCTTCCAAATCTGCTAGCGTTTATCGAGAATAAACCTGTCAACAATCCGAGAGACAAGAAAAGACCGAGGACGACGCTTCTTAGCACATGCTTTACCCTTTCCGGATTTGCCGGCGCAAAACGAAGACGCCCAAGAAGTCTCATGGTATCCGTTCCTCTTTTCGTCATCACTTTTTCTGAGTTGATTGATAAATCCGTTATGAAGAGGTCTTACGTACTCACAATACATGTTGAGATATTCGGAACACGAGCTATTGTTCTTGGTCAACCTCTAATAGTTGTGTGGTCGGGATCACACGGAGCCCTGCCAAGATAGCCATTTGGATTCGGGAAGTAGGCCTTATCGGCTGTAGATTGAAGTGGTGGATAGTCCCGTATCTGAGTACGATATCAACGTGCCGATAGCCGATGTTGTGCATGCATTCGCTTCATTCTCACCACTCTAACGCTTCCAAGAATGTTAGTGCAATCAGTGTATGGCCGATTTGGAGAGGATGGACTCCATCTCCCGTCGTCCAATTGCAGCCTGGTCTTTCTGATACAGCTCGCCTGAAAGCTGTGTTAACCGGAACGAGCACAGCGTTAAACTCAGTAGATAGCCTATGGATGATTTCGTTGTACACATCCACATTGAGATCTCTTTCCTGCATATCTTCTTCTGCTATGTAGAAGACTTCAAACATTATCAGTTTCGCATCTGTCTCTTCCCGAGTTCTGCGAAGTATCCTTCTATATGAATCGTGAAAATCCTTCAAGCATTCCTTAAGGCTTCGATCAGATCCGTGGTCGCGCGCCACATTGTTGATTCCAATGGCTACAGAAACCCAGTCCGGATTCTCGTCGATAACATCGGTTGTCCACCTGTTGACTAGCCCTTGAACGACATCTCCGCCTATTCCTCTATTAATCCATTCGATCTTTCTCTCGGGATACCTGGCTGTTACGAGGTTAACTGCTATTGAGACATAACCATTTCCAAGAGGACCAAAATCGCCACGCCTTCCGCAGTCTGTTATGCTGTCACCTATAAGTACAACCTTCTTCCCTGAAAGGATCTTGAAGTTGGACATCTAACCTTTCACTTGCAACGAAACTGAAAAAGACATTTTACGTTTGGCATTCTAGCTTGTCCGCAGACTGTGTGAATTTCTTGTTCTCAAAATCAGTTTGATGGGATGCTTATAGGATATTTTCCGTACTTTCTGCATGTATCGTAAAGTGCAACTACGTTTTCGACTGGCACATCATATAATGCCATGTGGCTTGTGCCGTAGATGAAGCCGCCGCCCGGTGCAAGGTT
>CAZBDB010000071.1:0-5918 GCA_964490655.1 uncultured Candidatus Bathyarchaeia archaeon
TCGGGCTTCCCACGTAGATTTCTAGGCCTTCGACTTTCCCGTAGGCGCCTTTCCCAGGTATCGCTCTGAACTCATCGGTTTTAGGAATTTCTATACCCGTTTCCTTTGCGTGTTCTACGATGGCTTTCGCTATTATGTGTTCAGAGTTAACCTCGACACCTGCAGTGAGTTCCAGAAGCCTACTTTCAGGAAGAAAAGATACAACATCAGTGACGCCGAAGTTTCCTTCAGTTAATGTGCCTGTCTTATCAAACACTACCGCATCTATGTCCTTGACTGTTTCAAATGCTCTCCTGTCCCTTATGAGGATCCCACTCTTCGCCGTTATCGACGTAGAGAGGGCTACGACGAGAGGAATCGCAAGGCCAAGAGCATGCGGACAGGCTATGACCAGAACTGTAACAGACCTTTCTAGGGCTAGTTCAGGGGTCCCAAGCATAAACCACGCCACGTAGGTTATCACTCCCACCGCGAGCGCAACGTAGAACAGAAGGGCCGACGCCCTGTTTGCGAGATCTTGTGTTCTCGATCTACTCTCTTGAGCCTGTCTCACCAGCTTTATTACCTGTGCTAGGTAGGTTTCTTCGCCCGTCCTATCTATCCTTACCTTCAGGGCCCCTTCTCCGTTGATGGCGCCGCCTATGACTTTGTCTTCGGTATCTTTATGAATCGGTTTTGATTCCCCTGTTAAGAGGGCTTCATTAACAAAGGATTCCCCTTCAATAACAACGCCGTCAGACGGGACCTTTTCGCCTGGACGAACCAGAACATTATCATCAACTTTCAACTGTGAAACAGGCACATCTACGATCTTTCCCTTCTTTACAAGGTGGGCTGTCGTGGGCATTATCTTGACGAGTTCCTCCAACGCCCTTGAAGCCCCGAGAATGCTTTTGGCCTCAATCCAATGCCCAAGCAACATCACGTCAATAAGTGTGACAAGTTCCCAGAAGAAGTCCTTACCGACTATGACGAAGACCGTTCCGGCAGAATAGAAAAAGGCCACAGATATAGCTGTACCTATAAGAGTCATCATCCCCGGCTGTCGCTTTCTTACTTCTTGGATCATCCCTTTTATGAAAGGCCATCCACCGTAAAGGTAAACAGCCAAAGACAGAATGAATAGAAACTCTTTCTGTAACGGTATCACTAAACTGAAGCCAAACCAAACCTGAATCATCTCGGAAAGAAGCAAAATCGGGATTGTGAGTATGAGAGAAACCCAGAACTTTCTTTTGAACTCCTCTATATGGCTAGCGTGACCTTGATGGTCGTGTCCACCATGGCTTTGATGACTCATAATATCAATATCCCAGGTTTCTTCATTTTCTCTATCCCTGCATCCAGACCGGCATTCCCTCGTTCACATTACCGTATGTTTCACCGTCTACCATCAGCTCAAAGGGTATAAACGCTTCATGCCAACCCTCCCCTGGTTCCATCATTAAGACAGAACCTCCTTCAGCTATTATGGTATCACCCACTTTTATCCCGATCGCTTGCCAGAACCATGAAGGCCCATGTACTTCAACCTCTTCTCCTTCAACGTCCACTTCTATCTCCATCCACTCTATCTTCTTCACCGTTCCGCTCAACTCTCTCACTTCGCCAGAATTCAATCTACCCATCATGTGACCCATAGGCCAGATTGGATAACCCCAAGTGGTAAAGAACATAGAGGAAACTGTGAGGCCAACCAACCCCGCTGCAATCAGTATGATACCCAACTTCATTCTGGCTCTATTCTGACTCATGATTCCAACTCTTCTTTCATCCTCATGTATTGCTCTCTGGTAACCTCTCCTCTTGCATATCGCTCCTTGAGTATCTCAATCGCTCTTCCACTGTCACCTGAGGAGGGTCTACGCGATACTCCATATCCTTTTATGAGGAAGTATGCTCCAACCGCGACAAGCGCCAGAAATGCTAATGGTATCAGAAACATGGACCCCCATCCGAATCCCATCATACCCATCATTCCTGGCATATACCAGCCCCATGACCACCACGACGCTACAGATAGGATTCCCGCAAAGACCACAAGGACCATTAGAAACCACGGAATATTCCTGTCTTTCTCAGACATCTGCATCACCACACATAACTATGTTATACGAGGAATACAAATATTTCTTCTTGAGATATATCTTGATGCGCCACATCTGATCAGTCAAAGCGGTAGAACAATCACAGTTTTCTCGCTATTCTGCTCATTTACAGTAGATAGGCGTCTGTGACGTATCTGCGCATCATCCGGTGGCTGTTAAAGTAGTACGTGACCTTTCCGATGGAGTTCTCCATCATATGCACCCAGTCATCCCTCTTCTTGTAGAATGTAGGAACGACAAGGTATTCCAGTTTATTGTAGAGGTCTCTCAGTTCCTGCCTTCTCCTCTCATCCTGCCTGACTGGTTCATCTGGCGCTGGACCTATAGACCAACCAGTCTCACCTTCGATACAGCCTTCTATCCACCATCCATCCAAGATGCCGAAGTTTACTACGCCGTTGTGTGCCGCCTTCATCCCGCTCGTCCCAGAAGCCTCAAGCGGCGGCAATGGAGTGTTAAGCCAAACGTCAACCCCAGAGGTAAGCTTGGATGCCATCGCGATGTTGTAGTTCTCGAGATAGGCTATCTTGATCTCGCCCTTCAGTTGCTCTCTGTATCCATAGATCTCTCTGATTATCTGCTTGCCCTGTGTGTCTCGTGGATGCGCCTTCCCGGCAAAGATCAGCTGCAAGTTTCCTCTCTTACTTATCTCTCGCAACCTACCTAGATCCGAGAAGATCAAGTTGGCCCTCTTATATGCTGTGGCTCTCCTAGCGAAACCTATAGATAGGGTGGAGACATCCATCTCTGACGCTGTCTGCTCATTAACGAAGTCGATGAGATCCTTCTTCGCTTTCAAGTGAGCGCTCCATATCTCATCATTCGGTATTCCATCAACCCTCACAAGCAGTTCCGGCTCGTTCGCCCATCCCGGAATATATCTGTCAAAAAGCTCTCGGAAATAGCGGCAAGTCCAAGTATATGAGTGAACGCCGTTTGTCACTGCTCGGATATGATGCCCTGGGAATAGACTCTTCGAATACTCGGTGTGAGCCTTAGTCACGCCGTTTACGTACTTGCTCAGATTCAAAGCCAGAAGAGTCATATTCAGTCTGTCCTGTCCCCCGCATTCTCTTAGAGTATCTATGGGAAACTCATCGCCCAACAAAGCCTTCACAATATCATAAGAGAACTTGTCGAACGCAGCCTCAACAGGCGTATGAGTAGTGAAAACGCACAGATTCCTCACCCTATCAGCGTCCATGTTATTCTTCTTCATCAACTCGACCGTGAGAAGACTCGAATGGCCTTCGTTCATGTGATAATTCCTAATGTTGAAATCCAACGCTTCAAGCATCCTTATCCCCCCTATTCCTAGTATGATCTCCTGTTTCAGGCGGTACATATCATCTCCACCGTAGAGAAAGTCGGTGATCTCTCTATCTTCAGGCGCGTTTCCCTCAACATCCGTGTCGAGAAAAAGTATGGGAACTATGCCGCCTGTCAGACTTGTATGCTCGTACAGCCAAGCTCTGACTTTGACATCTCTGCCTCCTATCCTCACCTTGACCTCAGCAGACAGCAAATCCAAGTATTCTGAGGGGGTCCATTCATCGGGATATTCCAGTTGCTCTCCGCGATCGGTTATCTTCTGCCTCAGATATCCCTTCCTACTTACGAGCGTGATTGCGACCAGAGGGATTCTCAGATCTGCACTAGATCGGATCGTGTCTCCGGCCAAGACTCCCAGCCCACCGCTGTAAGTCGGAATTTCACTCTTTATGCCCACTTCCATGGAGAAGAACGCGGTGTAACGCCTTTCCAGAAAAATGCGCATACAGCGCTCACTGCAGAAGCAGCAGGTTCTTCCTCTGATCTCAACCTTGTATTTCGCCTTTTCAGGATCTAACGGCATCCCGCACAGAGGATCCTTCATAATCGCCATTCGCTATTCCTCGACTTTGCGCATCGGTGACATGGTCTGACTATCCTTAATGTTAAACTGCGAGTTTAAAATGGTTATCGAGGAATACTACTCTGAACAATATACTTAATTAGAACGTGGGAAGAATAGTGATGAAAAATGGGTTGATCGTTGATGAGTGAGGTCTCCAGACTTCCGCCTGCTGTCCAAGAACGTCTACTTAGGCTTCAGCAGCTCCAGCAGACTCTCCAGTCCGTCCTAACGCAGAAGCAACAGCTCGAACTTGAGCTACTCGAGATCGATCAGGCCCTGGGCGAACTTGAGAAGGCCGACGACAATACTGTCATCTACAAGTCCATAGGTTCACTTCTGATAAAATCGGCCAAGCCCAAGGTAACCAGCGAACTGAAAGAAAAGAAAGAACTTTCCGACATGAGAATCTCGGTGCTCGGCAAACAGGAGGAGCGGTTGAGAAGACAGGTCAAGGAGCTGCAGGCGAGACTTCAGAAGGATCTGCGTCCACTCTCGCCGCCGCGTTGACGGTGGGATTTTGGGGAGCTTGGCACACTCACTTTCTTCTGATCAATTGGAGCAGCTGTGTGAGATCGCTGAGGAAGCCGCTCGGGATTACATCAGATCAAAGGTTCGATGGCGGAAGATCTCTGATCTGAACATCACTGTTGAAGTGGGAGGAGAAGGAAGCGTTACGTTAAACGTGGATGTTGAGATAAGGCTCTCGCCCTTACTGAGAGATGTTGATGTAGAGGGACTGACTAGAGGAGCGGTCGACGCGGCCTTCAGCTCGGCTGAGGAGTTCTTGAGGAAGATTGGATGTCATTCCGTGAAGTAGTGTCTCTTCTGGATCAGGTCAAGGCCAAACGTGTGCTTCTTCTCTGTCATCAGAATGCTGACCCCGACGCCCTATGCGCGTCTTTCGCTATGTCAGAGCTTCTGGAACAGATCCGCCAAGCAGTAGAGGTTGAGATCGCCTCGCCGGAAGGCGTTAGCAGGCTCTCAAAGAAGGTTATGGATAGCCTACCCGTGACGGTGAAGGAAGAGAAGCCCCGTTTTGGAAAGGCTGACGTGATATTCATGCTGGACACCAACACCGTCCTGCAGCTGGGGGACTGGAGTAATGAGATAATGACTGCCGAAGCCCCGATCGTTGTGATAGACCATCACGCGAGCCACCCTGAGACTGAGAAGATATCGACGATCTACATCCATGAGGAAAATTCTTCATCCACATGTGAGATCGTCCTAAGATTCTTCAAGGGTTTGGATCTCAAGCCATCGCAACTCGTGGCAAAAGCGCTATTCCTCGGCATAGCATTCGACACAAAACACTTCATATTGGCGAACTCAGAGACCTTCAAGGCAGTTGACTACTTAGTCGACACAGGTGTAAACGCCAAAGAGGCGCTTTCGCTATTATCTCTGCCCATGAACCTCTCCGAGCGGATAGCCCGACTCAAAGCTGGTCAACGTGTAAAGCTAACGCGGATCAACGACTGGATAGTAGGCTTCTCTCATGTTAGGTCTTTCCAAGCCTCCGCTGCCAGAGCCCTCATCGAATTAGGCGCTCACGTAGCGATCGTAGTCGGTGAAAAGGACGACGAGGTGCAGATAAGTTTGCGAGCAAACCAAGATTTCTACAAGAGCACGAACTTCCATCTTGGCCGTGATTTAGCCAAGCCCTTGGGAGAGTATCTCCACGGCATGGGAGGCGGCCACTCGACGTCAGCAGGGATCGCTGGAACAGGCGACTTCGATATCGTTGTCAAGCGCTGCATGAGAATCTTGAAGCAGAGACTAGGAGCTTAGTGTCTTTTCTCCTCTGTCTACCCGCATCCTCCACTCTTCATAACTCTCGGTGTACCGCTCCCTCTCCGCCGCCCTTCTGACCCACTCGTACACCGGCAGTCCACGGCTTACAATTAGCTCTA
>CAZBDB010000072.1:0-5886 GCA_964490655.1 uncultured Candidatus Bathyarchaeia archaeon
TTGACAACAGCGCACAGATCCTCCCACTCCTCGAAATCGCTCCCAGAGATGCTCGCGATGACCATCCCATCATCTCCAATCAGTCTCTTAGCCTCGTTTATGTCTCTGGCATATTCTTCATAATCGAACGCGGAGCAGTCCTCCAATGAGTGAAGAGTGAAATATTCGGTCTTATTCTTCGGATAATCGGGGAACTCTCTCCAACCGAAGAGCCTAAACCTCGGTCTAGGATAACGCCGCCCGATAGCTGCTCTATCTCCGAAGAGTGACTTGGCCACTACACCACCGAAACCAGCATCCACAGCCTTCTTCATCGCCTTTGCATCTTTAGTTGGAGTTGCAGAAGCAGCTATAATCGGATTCCTCAAGTTAATGCCGGCGAACTCAACAGACAAGTCGACCATAAAGACCCTTCATCTTCCTCTCTGGATAAGGCGTATTATTCCGAAGCTTCGATAGACCACGTGAAAAAACTTCATCAAACCGTCAGTCTTCTTTTGAGTACTGCGACCTATCTCCGTGAGCCGCTTTTTGCGGAACGGGTGCTTTCCCTTGATGGATCAATTTGAATGCTTCTCTATGCCGCTGGTGATACTGGAAAGTGGACTCAAAACCGAATTCCTTTTGAAGTTGTTCGGTTGTCAAACTATCATCGACAGGTTCTACCAGAAAGTGACCGTCATCCCTATGGGTTCGTATCTCCACACGACCCGGATAAGCCTTCATGATTCTATCTGGGATACTGTAATTGAAATCATAGTGTGAAACCGCAAAGTCTAGATTGATATCACGATAGATGACACTTACCAGTTGATCCGTTTCCGCCAGGATCACTCCACAGGGATCGATGATTCTAGATTTGTCAGATCGAACAGAAGACACAACATAATAGTGGTGTAGGTACGCATAGACCTGGAGGGGGAACCCCCCACTGTAAGCTGAAGGCCAGAACACCATTCTCGTTCCATTTTGGCAAAGCTTCTCCCAGCCCTCAGGGAAACCGATGTCGAAGCAGATCTGGATGCCAATTCGGCCAAAGTCAAGACCGAAGACTGGAATCTCGCTGCCTGGCGTCACTCCATTCTCAAAGACAGTATAATCACTAGAAGTAGTAACTGGCTGTACCTTGTCATATATTCCGAGAATGTCCCCCAATCTGTCAATGATAACTGCTGAATTCCAGATCTTTGACTTCCGCTTTGTTCTTATGGGACAAATGACGTAACATCCATGTTCCTTTGCTCTCTCAGCAACAGCGTGCGTTGTGGGCCCGGGAACCGTCTCGGCCAACTCCGTGGTAGATGTGTCGTTAACTGAGACAGTCGTAAAGGCTTCGGGGAGACACACCAAATCCGGCTTTTGAAGAAGTGCAAGATCCAAAAGCCCCATAACATACTTGCGATTTTCCTCAATGGAATTGTGGAAGTGTCCTCCTTGACAAATCGTGGCGATACGTGCCTTCATGCCCGTGACTCTACTCCTTATGGTGCACACTTATGACAGTAGGCTACACTATTGCTTGGCATCGATTTAAATGTCTAACGTCATGATCTGTCCCTTAGTCGTCGCTCTACTTCAACTTCCTCGTTAATATCTCCACTGCTCACTCTTTTCGGTGTAGGCAGTCGGATCTGTTTCTACAGCCTCAGCTCTATCCACATCCACGACGTAGATGGTGTGAAGTCTGGCATTCCTTATCTCCTCGAGGCTAACTGGCGGCTTCTTATAGTATAGGTCGCACAGTTTCTTGATCTCTTTGATCTCATCATTCGTTCTATATCTGGGAGGTTTGGTCAAAGACTGAGGAATCTGCATAATGTAGTGGGGAGGGCTGCCTAGGCTGAATCTGTCTGCATAGCCGCTGTATCTGGTTATCTTGCTGGCTATTCTCGCTTTGCAGTAGGTTAACGGGTCGAGAGCGTGCTCCGGCGGAATATAGCCGGTTTCAATCTCAACGATCATGGAGCCCAATCCTTTCAAGGCGTATATGTCACACGATAAGCCATCCAAGAAGCGTTCAACATCCACCTCATAACCTGCAGAGATCAAGTTTTTCGCACAAACAAGCTCCATAACCGAGTGATTGATCTTCGCAAGATTTTCCTTATGCAGATCAACTAGCTTGTCCCTCAAACTCTTAAGCTTCGCCCCGGCGTCTGGATCAGAGTTCACATCGAGTCTCGTTAGCAAGGTGTCCAAATCCGCTTCAAACTTCTCCGGCATCCTTTTCTTCTCTCCCAGCAGAAATTACTGTACAAAGTATTTAAAAAAGTGTGGGAAAAACCTTATATCCGAATATGCGGCACCATAATAACCCCGAACTGGGAAGCACGCTTTAACGTGTAACACCAGAGTAATGAGTAGTCCGGTCAAAACGGCGAAAGACCGGATTGCGACAAAGACATTACCCAGATGGGCCGCAGAAACGACTAAGGCTTAGACCCAGTTCGGAAATACTTCTATATCCTTTCCAGCGTGAATCTTCGTTTAGAACACTATATAATTGGCTACGTAAACGCCGATTATGGAGATTAGTATCAAGAAGATGGAATGCTTGAAGCCTGCCGAGGTTCTTCCGGCCACTATCTTCCCAGCGACCAATCCTATAGTGAAGGAGTGAAGGATGAGAGGCGTGATCAACATCCGTGTGAGATCAAATATTGAGATCGAAGTCTCGCCCATGGTGCTCATATTTGCGAAGAGCTGAAGCAACATTACCGTGGTCAATGTAAGTAAGGCAGCCCCCATGTAGGGCACGATTAACAGGGGTTTCAGCAAGGCCCGTCTCTCAATCTCAAGCTCCTTGCTCGATTCGGCGAACTCAGCCAATGTCTCAAGGCTCTCTTCGGTTCCTCCTCCAACCTCTATCGTGTCGATCAAAAGATACATATTGACAAGGCTAGGCCAGTTCTTGACCTTGGTTACGAATTCCTCAAAGATCCTTCTGATGGGGATGCCCCAGCTGATCTTCGTGCTCATGACCATCAAGTGATTGGAGAAGTTACCATAATCCCTATCAGAGAGCATTTGAATACTCTTCTCTGGGCTTAAACCCGTCTTCCTGTTCTCAACGAGGTCTCTAAGGAAACTCGTCACTCCCCGCAGAATTCCTTTCTCGCTTTCAGAGTAATGGTTGTCCAGAATACAAACTGGGATGGATAGGGAGATTAGACTGATGGCCAAACCCAAAGCCGGTTCGCTGCCATCGTTTAGGCTGAGCAGATCCTTGATGTGAACGGGTATCTGCGTTAGGAACGGGATGTTCAGTACGGTCAGATCGAAAAATGGGAGGACAAGCTGTATCGACAGCAAGATGCCTAATGGGACGGAGAAAAGAAGACCCATGTACATCTTCCATTGAGACACCGGGGAACTGATCTGGAGAGTATCGGCGAAATACAGGAAAGCTATCGAGACACTCGGCAGAATTATGAAGGCGAAGAGGAAGAAAACCTCAGGGGGAAAAGCTGCGAACTCTACGAAACTCAACGAGACTATGAAGACCATATATAATCCTAGGGCTCCCAAGATCGCCACAATCGTAAAAGCTTCAAGCAGCATGCCCATATTCTCGCCCATGGCCTTCACTCTTATAGCCAAGGTCTTGAACATCGACTCGGTCTGGCTGTAGAGATAGTGCAACACGTCGCCGCCAGTTTTCAAGGTCGAGGCGTAACCAAGAAGCAACTCCTTGAAATCTTTCAATCCTATAACCTTTGCAGCTTTAGTCATAGCTGTGACAGGATCCTGTCCGGACGTAAGTACCAGCCTCTGGATTCTCTCGATTTCCTTCCTCAATTGAGGTAGAAGAGTGGTCTTCCTTAGTCTCAGGAGGCTTGCATAGGGGGACAGTCCCCCGCTCACCATTACGCTCAGATACATCGAGGCGTATGGTATCTCGTTCTTAAGTCCCGATATCCTGTTTGATGCTACCATCTTGGGAGCTGACAGTCCGGAGATCAAGATCACTGGAGGAACTGAGCAGATTATTATGAGCAGATAAGGATTCGAGAGGGAAGAGGGAACTAGAGCCAGCAGTATCAGGCTCAAGATGGCGGAGCCAATTGCGGAGAGACCCACTAGGAAAACGACGATACCAAGATAGACTTCAGGATGAATCCTCAAGTTCGCGGCTTCTAAATCATCCTCTAATCCCTTGTAGGTCCTGAGTAGAAGCTTTCCAACTGGACTGAGATATGCATAGCAAAAGTCTTTCAGGGGAACCATAGATTCTTCACTTCTTTCTCTTCGTCGCCAGTCGTTGGACGCGAACCGTAGTACTTCATGATAGTCTCCGCAACATCCTTCTGGCTTCTCTTGCCGCTTTTTGCCATATTTCCCAAAACCTTCTCTCTGCGCGTGATCTCCTGTAAGAGCTCCTTTTTCTTCTTTCCAAGCTTGGGGGCTATCCTGTCTAAGAGGATGCTCCCTTCAAAGCTTGATTGGAAGGAGTCATCGGTCGGTGACCACTCTGAGATTAGCTTATACTTACCGTACTCAACTACCTCCCATACGTTCCTGACCCTCCTGCCGAACTTGAGTCCCATCTTCTTCTTTGGGAGGTCAACTCTGGAAACGTAGATGCCTACGTTCATCAACGGAATATAGATGTCCGCCACGTTCATAGGCGGGGATGTTAAACGTTTAACAGCATGATCCAAACTGTCCGCATGCATCGTACACATCCCACCATGCCCTGTTGCTACGGCTTGGAATAAAGCGTAAGCCTCCTCTCCCCTTACCTCACCGACGACGATGTAGTCCGGTCTGTATCTGAGGCTCAGCTTAACCAGGTTGAAGAGGCTGACAGAACTCTCTCTGGACGCGCCGAATCTGAAGCTTTCTCTGCTGACGAGCTGAACCCAGTTCTCATGGAGGGCCTTCAGTTCAGCGATCTCCTCAACGGTGACCATTTTATCGTTTGGCTTGACCAGGCTTATCAGCGCGTTGAGCATGCTCGTCTTGCCAGCACCGGTTCCGCCTATAACCATAAGGTTCATCTTGTTCTCCAAGAGAAGCCACAGGTAAGCAGCTATCTTCTCGTCCAACGTTCCTATCTTAATCAGGTCCACAACAGAAAACGGGTCGCTGCGGAACTTCCTGATGCAGAAGCTGCTGCCGAATGTCGAGACCTCCCGCATGAAGGTGGCTGCGAGTCGATGCTTCTCCGGGAGCATGGCGTCGAGCATGGGATGGGCGCTTGAGACGTGACGGCTGGACATGTGAGCCAACTTGACTATGAAGTTGTTAAGCTCCATCTCATCTGCGAATTTTATATTGGTTGGAATGCTCTCGTACTTCCGGTGCCAGACGTAGACCGATCTACCGACCCCATTGCATGATATATCCTCGATGTTTGGGTCCTTTAGGATGACATCTAGGTCGCTGTATCCAGCTAAATCTCGAACAACATAGTAGAAGATCTTCTTCCAAGATTTCTCTTCGAATTTTCCCAAGCTTCGTTTGTACTTCAAAGCCAGCCTTTTAGCTTCAGATATGATATAGGATACGATATCATAATCCATGTCTTCAGGTGGGACGAGCTCCTTTGTCAGGAGGGAGGCAAGCTTCTCGCGGGCCTCATTCTCCAGGGGTTCGAGCTTCGTCTCCTCTACTAGGTATTTTATCTGCTCACCTGAAGAGACGATCTTAACCTGAGCCAGTGGATTGCTTATACTGTATGTCTCGAGAACCCTAAAGCGGGAGCTATCCTTTTTCTCCTTTCTACTCTTGACTTCTGTACTGCTTGTTCCCTCAGGGTCCTCGATCTTTTTCAAGAACGATCCTCTCTCGAAACGGAGGACTATGGATGTTGTGGGCTACTCTGTGAATCTAGCCCTCCTTACAGCAGAAGCTGAGTGAAACAACTGATAAATGAATTGTGAA
>CAZBDB010000073.1:0-5872 GCA_964490655.1 uncultured Candidatus Bathyarchaeia archaeon
CATTTGGAGAGAACAAACATTTATCTGAGGGATTATAGCATTTGTTGTAGTAAGTATTCTTGAAGAATGGATTGAAAGGAAAATGTTTAGTGAAAGAGACGAAGAAAGAATTCCGGTTCGAATTAGACAGGTGAAAGGACTGCCAGTGATAGGCTTGATCATAATTATAGGCGCTGTACTAGTCTTTTCTTCCTCTATGATGTTCGTATTCGTGGAGGTTGGATATGCATTGTTGATAGCTGACCCAATAGCACGAACAGTTTCAGACGTTGTTGCTGTTGGGCCCTCTTGGTACTTCAAATTGCCTTGGCAAGCAGCTGTTCCGATCTACTATGCAACAGATACCTATGAAGATGTTATTCCTACCTTTTCTAAGGAGCAGATGGAAATGAGGGTACAAGTCCTCATACGTTGGTCTCTGGACCCGGAACAGATAAGGGAGTTGTACCTTAGCTACCCAACATTAGCTTACAAGGTGAAGGCTATCGAATCAATCATGGAAGAAACGGTGAGATTGGTAACAAAAGACTACTCAGTCATAGAAACTATAGAATTTCGTGACATAGTAACACATGAAATACAACTAGCTGTCTTAAACGCCGTAAAAGAAGAGCCTTCTCTAGCCAATGCACTCATACACTTGGAGTTGGATCTGAAAGACATTGTGTATCCCGTTAAGTATACTAGTGCAATAGAGGACAAACTTGTTTCTGAACAATTGAAGATTCAAGCAGAATTTGAACGGGATCGAATACTTGTTCTGGCAAATGCAACTGCTCAACAAGCCATAATAGAAGCAAAAGGCCAAGCACAAGCAAAAATAGTAGTTGCAGACGGCATCAAACAAGCAATCCAAATGATATCTGAATCCGCTGGAATAACTAACAGCACAAGAATAGCAGAACTCTACATGTACCTAGAAACCTTAAAGCAGATAGCGCCAGATGTCCATGTACTGATCATGACGACAGGAGAAGGCGGAATACCAATAATCTACCAAATCCCCTCAAACTCAACTGGATAAACCACCAATCTAGTGCGTTGATTATAGCGACAACAGTCTTAGCGCGCGCTAAAAGAATCTATCGGCTTAGTAACCTTTCCAGAGGTAGAAGGAAGCCGATTCGTGATTTCTAGTTATTTCCCCATAAGAATGATCTATCTAGGCTCCTTTGGCATGGTCAAACAAATTTATATTCCAAAGTATGGCTCTTTGATCTGCACGAGGCGCAAGCGTAGTGTTCCCATTACATGACGAGAATAGACCTTCAACTAAGCCCTACATGAATTATGGACTCATAATCATCAACGTGGTCATCTTCTTCTTCTTTTATCTCGGGGGGAGACGCAGTCTGATCAATGCGATTGAAACTCTTGGCGCCGTTCCCTCCTTCATCATCAACGGCAAAAACCTTTGGACTCTACTCACGAGCATGTTCATGCACGCCGACATCATGCATATCCTAGGAAACATGCTGTACCTATGGGTCTTCGGGGACAACATCGAGGACGCGCTCGGACACTCAAAATATCTTATCTTCTACTTGTTCGGTGGCTTAGCCGCCACCTTCGCACACATCGCATCCGTACTGTTTACACTACCATCCTTGGAGTATTATTGGGAGATGGCTAGCCTTATGACACCTTCTGTTGGGGCTTCAGGCGCGATCTCTGCAGTTCTCGGCTCCTACTTACTGCTCTATCCCCGAGCGCGGATAAGAACCCTTGTCATCTTGATATTCATCCAGATCGTGAGAATCCCAGCCTACTACTACCTCGGATTCTGGTTCTTATACCAGCTGATGATGGGTATGGTAACTTTGACAGGAATCTCCTCCGGAGTTGCTTTCTGGGCTCATATCGGAGGTTTCGTCGCCGGGCTGCTTATCATAAAGCCTTTCGGAGCCAAAGTCAAGCCTAGAAGACCGACAGCGCCCAAGGAGAAACCCGTCAGGCCGTTGTATGTCAGCCAATATGTTAGGAGACCCTTCGTGGATGTTCTAGTTGAGGAGGAAAGGGTGAGGATAATCGCAGAACTTCCAGGAATCGAGATGGAGGATATAAACCTCAAAATATCGGACTGGGACATCGTCATCTCAGCGGAACACGGGAACATAAGATATTACAGGCGCGTTGTTCTCCCTACGATGGTTGTGCCAAGGGTTGAGGAAATCAGCTACAACAACGGCGTACTAGCCTTCTCGCTTTATAGAAGGATGTAAGAAAGATTTTTAGAAGGCAACACATTCATTAATCTGATGCCGGGGGACAAACCCGTTGCCAGGTTTCCAAGGCCCAAAACGGGGTGGCAGAGTGGAAAAATATAGGCCCACAGATGCGCCGGCCTCGAGATCCATTAGAATAGGGTCAGAACTGAAGAGCAAGCCGGTGGCTCTTTGAGCCTCATGGGTTCAAATCCCATCCCCGGCGCCAAACCGGAATTCCAGCTCAACTGCTAGCCACAGAAGTGTTGCTGTACTCAACCGATGAAGTGACTGTTCAGGGAGCAAGAAAACACACAGAGATATTTTAGCTCAAGCCCCCGGCAAGGTGTAATATAGATTAGCACGTCGACAGACTATTTCTTCAGGACGAACGGTCCGCAAGGCCAAGATCGGCAGATTCTTGAAATGGAGCGCAGAAATAGATTTGCTCATTATAAGACTTTTCTACAACTTCCGTTATAGTCTAGTTGGTCTGGTCAGGAGATAGAAGGGAAAGGCGCTAATGAGTGAGTTTGTGTCGCCACTGGTGTATCAACTGGGTGCTGGGGGAGCTCTCGGTTTTGTCGTGGGATACGCCGTCAAGAAGGTAGTAAAGATCTTGATCGTCATCGCTGGACTCTTGACGCTGGGTCTCCTATTCCTAGAATACCAAGGAATAATTAACGTAAACTATGACAAACTACTAGAGCTTGTTGGGAGCTACACCGGTGGTCTTGGGGAGTCAATTAGCTGGCTAAATCCAATCCTTGCATACCTGCCCTTTGCAGGAAGTTTCGCTTTGGGGGCGGCCGCAGGATTAAAAGTAGGTTGAGTTAACCTCTCCAGAATCTTCTGAGATTAGAACGTGGGCGAGCTTAAGAACTATTCCTTCATTTCGGCATAGCCTAGGAACTTCGTAGCCTTTGCCATCTTCGCCATATCCCCAATCGCAGCCTTAGGCAGAGGAGGAAGTCCAAGTCTCTCCCTCTTCTTGACCCTCATAGCCGGTATCCTGTATGCATAGCCCTCCTTCACCAGACTCGTGGCAAGCTCTCTATGAGCCTCAGGAAGGTAGCCTTTCTTTACAGCCATATTTCTGAGCACCCTTAAGACTGATGCTACCTCCACATCTTGAGGGCATCGGTCAACGCAAGTGAAGCATACCGCACACAACCAAAGTGCGTCGCTCGGGAATATCCTTTCACTCAAGCCTAGCTGAGCCATCCTTATGATCTCACGAGGCCGATATGACCCACTGAACCTAGCCACTGGACAGCTTGAAGTGCATGTACCGCACTGGAAGCACCTTCTTAAGGTGTCCCCGCCCTCAAACTTCATAACCTCGTATTTGAAACGCGGATCTATCCTTAATGGCTTCTTGACGATCTCTGATGCGTCTTTATCCTTGGCCAAGACCACTACTCCAGCATGTCTGTAGGTCGTGACTTATTCCCTGATCATGAATGCCGCCTATTTAAGGGTTAGTGGAAAGAGAAGCGCATCCCATCTTTTTATATTAGTAGATTTAATCTTACGCGCAAACTCTTGGTGAGCGAATTGAGAAGTGAACTAGGACTGATTATACTTTTTCTTCTTCTAGGCTTCATCATACTGCTACATCAGTTCTTGACTTGGGGAGTGTGGTTCCAACCGAGCGATGTGCATCATGAAACTTTCGCCTTGATTTGCTTTGCAGTGGCATTTGGAATATGTCTCGGCATGATGTTCAAACATGAGAATGTGACCAAATGAGCTCGCATTCCACTGAATCTTCTTTCATCCGCAGAACTCGAACTGAAATGAAGCGTTAAGTCTCAATCCAGGAATTTCAGTCAGGATAAGGACGAAGCCGAAATTTACTCCTCGAGGGGAAGTTGCCTTGTCATCATGTAAGCGCTCTCTCCATCCGCGTAATAGCCCCTGATCGTTCTGGTGATCTTGAAGTCTAACTTCCTGTAAAGGTTCACCGCAGTCATATTGCTCACTCTAACCTCTAGGTAGCACTCTCTTGCTTTGTAGAGTGACATCATCTTCAACGCGCTTTGTACCAGCGAATATCCGATTCCTCTTCCTCTGTATTGTGGTAGAACGGCAACCGAGATTATATGTCCTTTCTTTGGGCGTTCGAAGCTTCTAAGGCTCGGTAATCCTGACTCTATCCTGCACATGATGTAGCCGACTGCTTCGCCGTCTTCCATAGCGACGATGAAGGTTTCTGGAAACCTTTTGTATAGGTCCATGAAGAAGTGAGTCGAATAGTTTTCCGGGAGGCAAACCCTGTTTATGTCCATCACACGGTCTATGTCACTAGGGCTGAACTGCCTTAGAGTGAACGGTGATCTCAAATCCGACCCAGCAAGATATCTGTGTTAACTGTGTGGAAATATATCTTTTGCCACATTCTGGGAGAACCAGCGACTTGACTTCAGGGTTAGTCACCGGCTGAGTACAGGTATTGTAAGGCTTCCATGCGAGATAGCTAGCACGTTAACTTTTCTTCCAGATGCACCTAAGACATACCGTATCGACTCGTTGGCGGTTCTAGCAGTTTTCACATTCGGAACCTCAAGCGCAAAGCAGTCTGGAAGGGATGAGACAAGGATGACCTCGCTTCTCTGAAGCACCCTCATCAAGGAGTGGGCGGCATATGCGCCAGCCGTGAACCGTCGCCTGAGCTGACGCTCAATCCTATTCAGATTTCCAACTTCTACTATCCACTTGCGGAACTCTGCGTTCCCGTAACCTTTCGAACACTCAGCTACCAAGATGATTGTCCCGTTCCTTTTCAGGACTTCTATGGCGTTATTGAACTTCATGCAAGACTCGTATAAGTCAAGATCATACGGGAACCCTCCGGGGCTAACAAAGACCGCGTCTGCTCTTTTCTTTACTGGAGCTTTGTATATTTCATCCGCAAACGCGACGCCGTTCATGAAGGCATCATCCGCATGTCCGGCGAACGCCTTGACGACCTCTCGCTTAGAGTTTCTGATAACATTCAAGGTGAAGTCAACCCCTGCAAGACTGGCAGCCTCAGCCATATTCTCATGTACGGGATTTCCCTTCGTCATGCCAGAACGAGCCATGGGATCGGTGACCCGGGAGAGAGTTTGCTGGATCGTCTCTTTACTTGAGACGCCTGGTAGAACGCAATATCTCCCGCCGCTGTAGCCAGCGAAGGGATGGGGCTCCAATATCCCAGCTAGGATCTTCAAATCGGTTTCCATGAACATTCTGCTCAGGTTTATCTCCGCTCTTGACGAGGTCCTGCCAACTTTCACATAGTTTCCTGCTTCGGGAGTTGGGGTTATCAGCTCAACCCCCCTGAAGGTCTCGTTGTTCCGGAGTTGGAGGTCATCCATGGTGGGATGATGCCCGCGGAGCGGATCGTAGCCCTTGATGATCCTTACGTCCTCGTTCTCCACACCAGCCGTGGTCAATTCCCTTAGAATCGACTTCAAGATCAGAAAGGCAAGTTCAGAATCCTCAACACAGCCTGTAACGATAGATGCTTTCTCACCGGACTTTGCGATATCGGATAGTCGATCTGTTCCAATCGGTTCTTCAAGCGATCTCTCAATCTCTGATTGGGGATCTTCCACTCCCTTCTTGTCTCTGGGCCCGATGGTTCCGAGGAAGTTTCGCGTTGGAATCCTCAGGCAGACCTC
>CAZBDB010000074.1:0-1908 GCA_964490655.1 uncultured Candidatus Bathyarchaeia archaeon
TTCCATACCTCAGGAGTCGCCCAGATGTCCGTGGGTACGCGATCTGGCGTCTCGTGGTTGATGACTGCTAACATCCTTTCTCTTGAGTTCACATCCATTCTCCTGTCTCTCTTAGACTGATTTCAACAATCACCAGTTAACTGTCTTCCGAGTCTTTCTCTTCTTCCTCTTCCCGTAGTATGGATATGATCTTTGCTACTTTGTCAGCAGGCACTCTTTCTGTGTTTATGGCTACATCAAAGGGCGGCATCTTTGATATGTCCGCTCGGTACAGTCGACGCGTAATCCTGCTGACCTCACGATCTTCCTCTTCGACCTCTCTTAAGGCTACAAAGTCTGGTTTCTTTGACTTCCTAGCTTTTCGTCTTACCCTTTCTTCTTTGGAGGCATAGAGCAGGACTCTCACGGATTCCTCCGCTTTGGAGGCAGCGTATAGAGCTGTTGTGCCTTCTACTATGACTGGTTCTTTTTCGTTTGCCAAGACTTCGGCTATTCGCTTCGGTGCTGTAACGCTTTCATCTATGATTCGAGGACAGACCTCTCCGACACACATGGTTCTCTGTACTAGACGGGCTGTTGATGTTCGCCCGGCCTCCGGCAAGCCATAGATGACCACACTGGGACCAATGGCGGGTATCTTGCGTCCTGAAGGAACGAGGGTTTCAGGAACATGCCGTATCAGTATCGGGAATCTGACTAGGCCGTCAACGGCTAGAGCGATGATGAACGGCAGCCTGGGGTCTATATTCCATAAGAGCCCGCCTATTAGGCTTGCTGGGATAGCTGTGACTCGCCAAAGAAAACTTAGAAGGGCGTTCCATCTGCTCTGGTACCTTTCCGGCATAACCTCGGTTTGGGCTGCTGACCAAGATGGTCCGGCTGAAGTTCCCACAGCATCTAGAATCCAAGCCAAGATTGGAACGAATGGGGTAAGTCCAGAAACATAACTTCCGCCTATCAAGAGGGAGAATATACACAAGTATCTAAATGGCCGGACAGCTAAGATCGTCTTCCTTCTTCCCTTTCTATCTGCGATGCCTGCAATAGGAATCTGAAGCAGTATTGCCGTTAGGCTGCTTACCGTTGCGAGCAGCCCTATGATCAGAAACGGAGATCCGCAAACTTCGGCTGCGTAGATTGTCCAGAAAGGCCCGACAAGTTCCCATGCAAAGGGACCCGTCAAGGACATGTGTAGCCATGGTGTCGCTTTCCTCTCTTTCGCAATGCGATAAACATCCCTCATTTGATGGAAGATTTCTCCCAATAGATTCTTGAGGCTTTTTGATTCTTTCCCATTCGCGGGTTTTGATTCCAGTGCCTTCAGTGTGTAGACCCAGACTCCTAGAGAGAAGAGAGTCTGCAAGATGAATATGTTCCTTATCTGATCCAGTCCACCCATCCACTGTACAAGATACGCTCCCAGAGGAGGAAACACCACGTTTGCCAATCCTGTTAAGGTGTTGATCGTGGCTATCTGCCGGCTTCTTTGTTTCTGTTCTACGGAGGCATACAGTATTCCGGTGTAGGCCGGATTTGCAAAGGCTGAACCTAACGCGCCGAGAACGTTTGCGATTAATAGAGGTTGCCAGCTCGGGGCTAGCGCATATATGATCGGGTTGGGAAGAGTGAGGGCGGTCCCTAATAGGAGCATCTTCTTGCGATCGTGGTAGTCGCCGACCGACCCTCCTATCAGAATGAAGACCAGATAAACAGCTGACCAGATCGAGCTGATTAGGCCTAGAACAACGCCATCCGCTCCTAGAACCTGTTTAACATAAAGAGCGGATAGTCCTCCCGCTAGGCCCCCACTGATCGTTAGGACTACACCTCTGAAGGCGAGTACCCGAATATTATGTGAAAGCGAGCTCAATTGGACAAATCTGCTTATTTCCGGCAGCCTCTCTTCCC
>CAZBDB010000074.1:2008-5853 GCA_964490655.1 uncultured Candidatus Bathyarchaeia archaeon
CCACATCTCCTTTGACGCTCGTCACATTCCCAACCGTTATGGTGGTGCCCACATCCAAGAGGAGACTCTCTCCATTGTTGATCCTCTTAATCTCTCTCAGCTCCTTCGTGCCGATAGCCCTCTCAAACAAGTGTATCTCAAGAGACAGGTCGAAACGGGTCGGCGGAAGCGTACCAGGATAACCAGCCACGTTTCCAATAAGCCCATCAGCCTTAGATAAGGACGGATCGAGAAGAGTCCCCACCCCGACCAAGCCCCCACTCTTAGCCTCCTTGACAGATCCGACCCCAGCTTGGAGACTTACAACCTCTGTAAAGAGCGACTCGTATGTGGCTTTTCCGCTCGGGCTGCGGACGCCTGGCCTTATCTCTATCTCGTCTTCGACCTTGAATGCGCCCTGCGTGATCGTTCCACCGATCACGCCGCCGACAAGTTTCTCCACGGGGATTCCGGGCTTGTTCACATCGAAGGATCGGACCACAAACATCCTAGGAGGCTTAGACGGGTCGCGGGAGGGCGTGGGGATGTGCTCCTCAACCGCGTAGAGGAGCAGATCGGTATTCACATTATGTTGAGCGGAGACCGGGATTATCGGAGCGCCATCAGCGATCGAACCCTTGACAAAGTTGAGTATCTCCCTGTAGCTTTCCAAGGACCGATCCTTATCGACCAGATCGATCTTATTCTGGACGATCACGATGTTCTTGATGCCCACTATCTCTATAGCTGCCAGATGCTCCCTCGTCTGTGGCTGAGGACAAGGCTCGTCAGCGGCGATTACGAGGATGACGCCATCCATGACTGCCGCCCCGCAGAGCATCGTAGCCATCAGAGCCTCATGTCCCGGGGCGTCAACAAAACTGACAGCTCTTACAAAGATGCCCTCGGAGCCGCATCTGGGGCATTGCTGCCTTGTGGAGTAATTGTGGGGAGGCTGACAGTTCGGACACTTATAGATGGGCGCATCTGCGTAGCCGAGTTTTATCGTGATGCCCCGCTTCAGCTCTTCACTGTGCCTTGCAGCCCAAACTCCGGTGAGGGCTTCAACCAGCGTTGTCTTTCCGTGATCGACGTGGCCGATTGTGCCGATGTTGAACTCGGGCTGACGAGGCAACTCTGGGCTGCTTGGCATCTTATCACAGATCCATTAACTGAAGAGACTATACAACATACCACTATAGTGGGATAAATAAAGATTCTCAAAGCCCCCCTTGCTAGCTAGCTAGAAACCCAGTTGCTCACATCCTTCTGCGATTTCTTTGTGAGCTTAGCCCCGAACTTAATTCTCATTTGGTCAGTCTTCTCCTCTGGTGCATTCTCCCACAATCTCCTTTGCTTGGCTCAATATTTCGCCTATCTTTTTCCAGTGGGAGCCTCTCCAGTAGATCTTTCCGCAGTTGATGCACTCCCAAAAATCATTGTAGAACCTAGAGGTCGACTGTGGGATCCTGTCTAACACTTGCTCCTTCTGTACCTCCCTTATGTTTGAGTTGCATTGAGGACAGCGAGAATTGGCGGTATCGATCTCAAGTCTAAGGCTGTACCTCTTCGCCAACTCGGCTAGCTTCTCGTATCTAGTCTTGCCTTCGATCAGAAACGCTTCTACACCCCTTGTGGAAGCTTTCTGGTAGAGCCTGAGGTCTCTTGTCAAAAGTATCCTCCTTTCCGATTTCGCAACCTCTATCAACTCGTCATCGTCAAGCATATTGAAGTATTCAACATCATATCCGAGCATCCTGAGCCAACGTGTCAACTTGCCAAGCATGCCGTCAGCCACGAATCTCAACCTGACCACCTAACTATCTCGCCGCTGCCAGGCTTAGCCACAATCTCACCGTCGTCCATGACTAACCGACCAGACACAAACGTCTTGACTGGTTTACCTTTGACCCTCCAACCGTCGAAAGGGGAGTACTTCGCCTTGGAATGGAATGTCGAAGAGTCGATCGTATACTCTTTCTTCAAGTCAACAACAACGAGATCCGCTGCTGATCCCTCCCTCAATTCACCTCGATCCTTGATACCAAAGATTCTTGAGGGGTTCGTTGACATGACCTTGACAAGAGTCGATATGTCTAGGCGCCCTTTATTGACCGCGGTAAGCATAAGGGGCAGCATCGTTTCCAAACCTGGCACACCCGTCTTCACACGCCAAATTGACTCTTCACTCTTTTCCCCAATTGTATGAGGCGCATGGTCCGAGGCTAAAACATCCACAACACCGTCCCGGAGGCTTGACCAGAGCTGATCAATATCTCGCTGAGATCTTGGAGGTGGGTTGGAGAGAGCGATGGCGCCCAATCGTTTCAAAGACTGGGCTGAGATAAGTAGATGATATGGAGTAACCTCACATGTGGCAGGTACGCCGCTCCTCTTCGCATTGTTAATAGTGTGCACACATTCAGCTGAGCTGACATGGCAAAAGTGAATCCTTGCGCCGGTCTTCCGTGACATCCTGATGGCTTGCATGGCTGCCTGCGTCTCCACTTCAGCGGAGTGCACTCTCATGTAGTCGTCCAAAGCTTCACCCATTCCGCGCCTGTTCATTCCCTGCCTTATCAACTTGCTGTCCTCAGCGTGGACCGCCACCAGCACACCTATCTCTGCTGCCTCATTGAACGCCTCTGTCAGTTTCTCCTCGTCCTCGGGGTTGATTCCGCCTACCTGCTGCGACATGAAGAATTTGAAGGCTAACGCTCCGCCTTCTCTGACTATCCTGCTCATCTCTTCGGCTCTGTCAGGAAAGGCTGAGTAGAAGGCGACATTTACAACTGATTTCTCTTCAGCTATTCTCATCCTTTCCTCCAGGGATCTACGGCTCATCGTTGCCGGTTTGTTGTTCGGCATATCGACGACGAGTGTTACGCCTCCGTTCGCGGCAGCCGCAGTTCCGGTAAAGAAGTCCTCTTTGTAAGATAGTTCCTGGTCTCGGAGATGAACATGGACATCGATCACCCCTGGAAGGATGAGGCGGCCTTTTAAGCGAATCTCCTCCGAAGCCGGAGGAAGGTTCGTATCCTTCGCTATCTTAGCAATCCTGCCATCCTGAACGGCCAGCCCAGCCTCCACGATGCCGCTAGAAGTATAAACCTTAGCGTCTCTAAGAACAAGATCGACGGTCAAACATACCCCCGCCTATCCAGACTGAGGAAGTAGACAACTGTCAATTACTTTACGTTTCTGGAAGATTCGATGTTGCTTCATGCTAATCTCTCCTCGATGAATCTAAGAGCTTCCTCCACACGTGGCAACCCCTTCCTCGTCCCAGCCTCCATAACCTTCAACGCCGCCACGGACGCACCCAACCTAACAGCCCGCTCTAAAGACCATCCCTTCAACACGCCAGCTAGGAATCCTGCGTTGAAGGCGTCGCCAGCGCCAGAAGTGTCGACAGCCTTAACCTTGAATATCGGAATCTCAAATACCGAATCGATCGTCACTACGCGGTAGCGTTCCCCCTGCCTAAGCACGATGGTAGACGGTCCCAGTCTCATAATTTTCTCGACGGCCTCGTCAGTTGACCTCGTTTCAGTCAGTAGCGTAGCTTCATCTGTTGTCGACAGGAAGATGTCAACAAAGCCTAAGACCGACTCTTGCACCTCATTAAATTCCTCTGGGCTATCCCACAAGGCAGGCCTAACATTGGGGTCGTAAGAGACGGTTAACCCGTGCTCGTCGGCTATTTCTAGAGCCTTGAAGACTGCTTGACGGCTTGAACGCCTCCTGAGCAACGCCTCTGAGAAGTGGATCGACCTTGACCGTAAAAAATAATCAGCGTCTATGTCATCAGGCCTTAACCTACTCTCCGGGTCAGAGTACCCGGGGAACCGATAGAACACGTAATG
>CAZBDB010000075.1:0-5806 GCA_964490655.1 uncultured Candidatus Bathyarchaeia archaeon
CTCTGGGCCCGATGGTTCCGAGGAAGTTTCGCGTTGGAATCCTCAGGCAGACCTCCGTGCGTCCATAGGGAAGCCATACATCTACCATAAAAGGACAAGCCACGTCTTAGGCGTATATGTGTATCGGTAGTCTCTCTGCTAGTCTGAGTATGCCTTCGTATCTTTCTGCTGCTCTGATTCGGTGTCTCCTTCTCTCTATCGGAATCATCATCTGCGCGTGTCTTATTATCGAGTTCATTACGTCTAGTGCGGCTTCTCTCCTCTTCGGATGGTGTAGGTGTGGATAGAGTTTGTGTGCTAACCTGTAAACATCTTCAAAGCCTGAACAGAACATTCTCCATACTGCTCCGCTTTTGTCCCAGTAGATACGCAACTCTATCCTTAACTCGTCGTTGACAAACTGCCTTATTCTTTCCAGTATAGCCCGCTCCTTCTGTGGCAGCGTGATGTGGCTGTGGAAGTGCAACCACTTATGTTCCCTCTCATAGTAAGCTCTGAAAGTTGCCTCTCCGTCAAAGAAACCTGCAACCCAGTTCCAAGAGATCGGATACTCAAGCCCGTAATCATGGGTTATTGCTAGTCTGTGTTCAGACATAGAACTCTGCCTTCGGTCTTTTTTCCTCAACAACTAACCTTGTAGGTCTTTTCACTTCCAAGCCCTCTTCTTCATCTTCTTCCTCCTCTTCTTCACCTTCCATATAATCGCGGAGGAAGCGTGCATACTCCTCAATCTCCATAGACTTGAAGGTAACTTCCCAGATTCGCTTCTTCTCCCGCTTGCACTCGACACGCCAACCTTGAGCCTTAATATCATCGCTACAACGGCGGCAGACGGCGTAATGTATTATCTCCATAATGTCGGGGGGCGCAGTAGCTCCCCGCCTCCCAATACTTATGAGCTTACGGCATAGCGACCATAGAACCCTGTTTGTCAAGTTTCCTTCTGACCTCTTTCGGGAACAACCACGAAATGCCGAGCGGTTAGTTTCAGTCCTTTATCTTTGATAGCCTGTTCCAGCAGCTTCCTGTTCTGATATACAAGCATATCGCTCACTCCATACTGCTCTGCCACTCTCGTTTGAGAGACGGGCAACCCCTCCATTTTCGCCAAGATGTAGGACATCGCAGCTACGAGCCCTGACGGTTTCTTTCCCTGAAACTTCACGGAATCCGCGCCTAACAGCTCCATCAACTCCACAAGCGTCTCCCGTGCCTCACCGTCAAGTTCTCTTCCCTTCACCTTTGCCCAATCACTCCTCATATCTAGCCAAGCCCTGTACCAATCCCTGATTTTAACTGGGTCTGCATCAGTCTCTAGGACGACTTCCATTGGGGTGTAACCTTCGTTGAACTTCTCGAATGCCATTGAAGGCACTACTTCGATCTTTCTCTTTGGTACTTCAGGCTCAGGAAGACTCAAACTAACGCCCGCTCTTATACTGTTCTCCGTAATACTCCTTCCAATCCTCTCGCTTTGTCTCAACAACCTCGTCCTCATCCTTCGCCTCTGCTAAGCGCGGTATCGGACGCGGTAAACCTCCTTCTGAGCGCCTCCGTTCCTTCCATCCTTTGTAGAATTCACTGCCTTCAAGCTTCTTTTTCCCCGTTATAGACTCGTTGTACTTCTTCATCAACTCGTGGCACTCAACCCATTCCTTGTAAAGTTCTATGATTCTAGAACGGTCTGCCTTAAGTGCTTCCCACACTTCCATCGGGGTCAACTCCTCAGCAAACATATCGAACACCTGTGAAGCGGAAGGTTGACCTAACGCCTTCGCTACTTTCGATATGTCTCTGAATGAAACCCTATACTCGTTCGCTATCTCCTTGTACGTTTTCCCCTGTAACAGGGCTTTCTCTATCATCTCCGCCTTGTTCAGCGTGTTCGCCCGTACCAGAGCAGGAAAGGATGAGGTCAAACTCTCTAGACTCTTCTAAATTGCCGACGTGCTATGTAAGTCCGTGCAGCGGCTTCAGCGGGAGAGAGTGCCTGTTGTTGCGCTTGATGCTGCGCACGGGGAGGCTTGCGACCCACAAGCAGTAACAAGAAGAGTCCTAGCAGTATCCAGCCCCCGTCGCTCTTTTTCTTCTGTCGCCCTTCATTCTCTGACATCAACGCTTCGTTAACCTTCGCTCTGCACGCAGGACAGGCAACAACTTCCTCAACGGTTCTGTGCGCGGGGTCGCTGCCGTCCCTCTCTCGCAACCGTTCTACTCGCTCCCTGTAAGGCACTAACCCTAACCGTACCCTCTCGTGGTATGGCAAAGCCTCTATTGGTATGCGTTCCTCCTCCTTCTCTTCCCTGTTTGAGCCACGATTTACGTGTTCCGACTGGTGCTTAACGAACTGTCCAATGTTGTCCGTTGCGAAACTGCAATCTTCACACCTGTAAATCGTCGGGTCGCTTTGGCTTTGGCGACTTTGCGAATCCGCTAGCCGAAGCACCTGCACGCTCGCAGACAGACGGGTAACCTCTGCTTCTAACCGCGAGCGAGAACGCTCCAACTCCGAGTGGGAGCGCTCCAAGTTCACTAAACGCTCGTGAAGCACGTCTGCAAGTGCCTCTAACTGGGTGTTGGATACAGTCTTATTTGGGCTGCTCATTCGGTCACTACCAAGATTACCAAATATTACCGTAGAACATTAATCTGATACTACCGTATATAAATGTTACCGATAATGCGAGCAACGGCTATGACTAGAGGAAAGAACATACATCTAACAAAGGACAACGTGGAGCAGTTAAAAGCGTTTATGCGGGAAAATCCTCATTGGGGGGGGCGGGGAAACCTGAGAGAACGATTTATGACGTTGCTAGACTGATGATTAAGTTCAGTCTCTCTCGTCCAGAAGAGCTTAAGCAGTACCTCACAGACACGGGTTTCCTGTCGAAATATCAGAAGAAAACCGATGTATGAAGCCTTCATAAACCTTAAGTGCGGTCTATCCAACTTCGGAACAAATGCCAACAGTGTGTCACACCTAGAGGACTGCGGGGAATGGAAGACCCACAGAAGGCACAACTACGTCAAAGACTACAAGTGCAGACACAAAGACTACTGGTCTAACTGTCCAATCTACAAGCAAACGCTTAAAATCCCCGCAGCCAACTACTAAAGAGGGGCGTTGCGAGGACGGACACAGAACTGACAATACTCGCTGCAATAGCACTAATAGGATTCCTAATGTATTTCATCGGACTACTGACATCAATGGAATACCTGCAACTACTCGGCTTTGGAACGTTCGGAACAGCAGCAATCGGAGTCCATTTGGGGCACGGTTAGAGTGTCAGAACAGATGAAGCTACATCAACCCATAAAGAAATGGCTTGAATCTAAAGGATTCAAGGTGTTACCTGAATCTGAAAAGATGGCGGTGATGATAAAGGATGTGTTCCCTGCTCAGAATTACATTCAACCAGACATTATTGGGATTCGGAAGACCCCTGAAGTAGGCGTAGTCGAAGTAGAGACCAATCTGAACAAAATCCTTGAAGTTATGGGGAAATGTATGCTCTGGAAGACCACTGCAAATTACGTGTATATCGCCTATCCAAAAGAGAAATGTCTCAAACTCAAGGTTCTAGGGAAGTTCGGCATTGGATTACTAGGAGTCTCAAAAGACGGCGTTGAGGAGATAGTCAAGATATCGCCTTCAGAAAAGTCTTCTTACGCTCCACGTAGAGTAACGGAACTCCATCCTGTAATCTATGAAAAACAGTCAGAACTCTACAAACAGATTCAACGTATGATGGAGATATAGAAGGTGCGCTACAAGGGCAGAGAACTGTTCGTGGATAGCTAGCCAGATAGCACAGGGCGACCGATCGGTTCAGTTCTACCTGATTCGGATTACCAACATAGTCCTCTTACTCAGCTAGCATATTAATATGAAAGATAACCATTTGGTTAGGGGAGGTTAAATGGGATCTGAATGGGAGAAATTGAAGAAGCAGGTTGCCAACCTTCAACTTTACCTGAATCTATTTGATGTTAAGCTTCTCGACAGAGATGGATTTAAAGAATTCGCCGACCAGCTTTACACCAAGGTTAGTGGTTACTCGGAGATATGTATAACAGGTTACTTCTCTGAGACTATTAGAGCACAGCTTGACAGAATCACGAATTATGTTCGTACAAGAGGATCTGGTAGAGTAAGACTGATCTCCCGAGAGCTTTACCCTAAACAAAAAAAGAGAGACAGAAAGAATCTTGAGGCTCTCCGAAAAATGGCAGACAAAGGAGCAGCAGTAAGAATCAACGATCGGATACACGCAAGGATTCTAGTTGCATATACCCGATGGGAAAAGTCGAAATTGCAGGGCGGGTTACTGGTGCTGGGTTCTTTTGATTTCAACACCGAATGTATAGGCAAGGAAAGATACGATGCAGGTATTATTACAAAGCATCCTGACTTAGTAGATCCAGCAAGCAAGTTGTTTGATGAAGTGTGGGAAGAATCTACAGACCTAGATAAATGGGTTAGACAACAAAAAATAACACGCTAGAATGGAAGCCAGACATCGACCAAGAATTTCCCCTCTCGCAATCATTTTCTCGTTAGATTTGATTTGTTTCACTTATCATCCTTCGGGTCGAGACTCTGAGACCGCTAGCTAGCTCTACTTGCATGTTTGGAAAATTAGGCCTGTCCCCTGATGAAACGCATCTGTGCCAATCTGTCCATAGCTTCAACCAAGGCTCTCTCGATCTTGTGCCTCTGCTCTTTATATTGGTCCTCGGTCATCTCTCCCTTCTTGAATCGCCCCTCCAACGCCTTCAGATCGTCTAAGAGCGAATCTCTCCTCTTCTCTAGGTCCTTAGCGTAAGTTCCTATATCTCCTCGATTAGACATAACTTCTCAACATAGCGATAATGCCGAGACTTGCTAAAAGGTTTTTCGACGCGATTCCTCATGTCTTGAAGTGTTCCCACCCTCTTGCCTCTACTGCCTTAACACCTTCAGAGGTCACAAGTAAGACCTCCTCCCTCTCTGTTGCTTTTCCAATCCCCATCAAGCAGCCGCCAATCTTCTCGACCGACTCCTTCGCTTTCCCCCATAGCTCAGGCTTAACTGTGACGACGAGCTCGTACTCTTCTCCACCGTACAAGCCCAGCTCGACGAGATCGAGGTTATGATCCTCCGCAAACCTCTCAACCTCCGCGGATGTGGGCACCTCTTCTATTAGGAACCCCACGCAACTAGCTTTAGATAATTCATACAGGCTCCAGGCTAGGCCGTCACTGGAGTCGATTGACGATGTTACTGCCCCTGAATTGGCCAGAGCTAATCCTTCCTCGAGCCGTGCCCTAGGTATCAGAACAGCCTCTACAAGAGGATCTCTTATCGTTGCTGGTGCTGAGAGTTTCTCTAAGAGAATCTTCAGTCCGGCTGCCGTCCTCCCAAAAGGTCCGGTCACCGCGACGATATCGCCTGATTTAGCTCCACTTCGTTTCATGAGGAGACTGCTCTTGCAGAATCCAAGAGCTGAACAGCTGATGACAATGTCCGAAGCCTCATTTGTATCCCCACCGACAACGTATGCGCCGTATTCTCTTGCTCCCTCATTCAGCCCCACGCCGATCATTCTAATATCCTCCTCTCTTACTCCTCTTGGGAGTCCGATAGAGGATAAGACCGCAACCGGTTTGGCTCCCTTAGATGCTAGGTCGCTAATATTCATCACAACGGCTTTGCGTGCCGCCTGCCTCAGAGTCATGCCTGGTGGAACATCGGTCTTACCAACGAGCATGTCCGTCTTGATAACGGCCAACCTTTCATCGCCGATCTCAACAGCTGAGG
>CAZBDB010000076.1:0-5775 GCA_964490655.1 uncultured Candidatus Bathyarchaeia archaeon
TACCAGAAGTAGCGGGACTGTATTGGGTCTAGTTATGTAGACCTGTTCTTAGCTTAGCTGGCTAAAACCACAAATTCATAACGGTCTGAATTACTATCAAATATAAATCTTTGTTCCCAATCTAGACAGAGAAGACTTTCGAGACTAGTGATCTCAGGTCAAGACAAGTCAGTTGGTGGCTCTGATGGGAGAATCGTCCTTGAAGATCGAACTTGAAAGAAGAGCAAAGGAACTCGGAGCTGACCTATTCGGAGTTGCAGACCTAACAGTTGCTCACGATTTCATCTGCAAACAAGGCGGAGAACACCTAAGAAGGTTCCCGAGAGCAATATCAATTGGCTTCCGCCTGCTGAATGCCGTTGTTGACGAGCTGCATAGACATGAAGACCCAGCGGCCATCTTCACATACAGGGGACTCTACAACTCAGTCAATTCGCGTCTAGACCATATCGCGTTGCTGTTGGCAAAGAGAATTCAAGAGAAAGGCTACCAAGCCTACCCCATACCCGCCTCCCAAACAATCAACATTGACAAGAACATAGCCGTTATCTCCCACAAGCTCCCAGCAAACCTGGCCGGTCTCGGCTGGATAGGAAAAAGCTGCCTCTTGATAACACCAAGCTACGGTCCGAGAGTAAGGTTCGCAACAGTACTAACGGATGCACCACTAGAACCTGGTACGCCAATCGATGCGAAGTGCAATGATTGCACAGAGTGTGTGAACATTTGTCCTGCTAAGGCATTCACTGGAGTGCCTTTCAGACCTTCAGAACCTAGAGAAGCAAGATTCAGATCTCATCTGTGCAGAAGCTATACCAAGAAAAGAGAGGAAAAACTAGGAGAAGGAATATGCGGACTATGCGTATACATATGTCCGTACGGCAGGTCCAGAGAAGGCTAGCCTAGAACCGAGTTAAATATCTGAGATCTTTCCATATCTCATCCTTTCGCAGATTCGATAACCCAAGCGGCAACATGCTGCATTAGACGCCAAATGTCGCAGACCTATCTTGTTGAGAGTTCAACTAAGGTAGAAATCAAGCCCACCACCCCCCCATTTTCAAACATCCGAGTATGGACCGGTTTCTCAACTCTCTTCTCACTTTCTTCTTTGGGGTCTAAGGGGGATGCTAGCTAGCTAAGCGACTTATAGATAAACTAACCGTCTTTGTACCTTTATCATTCACCCGTCTTGCTCCAACAGAACGGTTAAAAGTTGAACCACAGTTAGAATCAGACTGATGAGCGCCATGACTTTCCCCAGGATGGTTGAGGTTCAGCAGAAGATTCGGTCTTTGAAACTGGACGACTACATCTCAGCGATCAGGGAGGAACTGAGAAAGAAGAGACTAGATGAGAAGGTCAATGCTGGGTCGAGAATAGCAGTAACTGCGGGAAGCCGAGGAATCGCCCACTACGCTGAGATTCTGTCAACCGTCATCGAGGAAGTCAAGAAGGCAGGCGGCGAACCCTTCATAGTTCCAGCGATGGGGAGCCATGGGGGAGCGACTCCTGAGGGGCAACTGGAAGTTCTGAGGAGCCTAGGCATAACAGCCGAGACGGTCGGGGCGCCGATACGTTCATCCATGGAGGTAGACGAGATCGGTAGAATGGAAAACGGAGCCCCAGTCTACATCGACAGGATCGCCTCCAAAGCAGACGGCATCATAGTGATCGGGAGAGTGAAACCTCACACGGACTTCAAGGGCAGGATCGAGAGTGGACTGATGAAGATGATGGCGGTCGGACTTGGGAAACAGAAGGGAGCAGAGATGATCCACTGGTACCTGTCCGAGGGATATCATAAGCTCATTCCAGCCGCAGCCAGATTGATCATGGAGAAAACTCCCGTTCTCCTAGGTCTTGCCATACTTGAAAACGCTAGCCACGAGACTGCCATAGTCAAGGCCCTAGAACCAGACGAGATCGAGGAGGAAGAGGCGAAACTCCTTGAGAAGTCTAAAGAGCTGCTTGCTAGAATCCCATTCAGAGAGCTGGATGTTCTAATCGTGGAGGAGATAGGGAAGAACATAAGCGGAGTCGGGATGGATACGAACGTGACGGGAAGATTCTGGCTGCCAGGCGAAACTGACCCGAGAGCCCCAAAGATAAAGAAGATCGTGGTCTTAGATCTTTCCGAAGCTACGCATGGAAATGCGATTGGGATAGGCCTTGCAGACATAACCACAAAGAAAGTTGTTTCAAAGATCGATTATGATGCGACGTATGTGAACTGCTTGACACAGGGATCAACCGAGACGGCCAAGATGCCACCTTTCCTGCCGAATGATAGGGATGCTATCGCCACAGCATTACGCACATGCGGACCCATAGACCCTAAAGAAGCCAAGGTCGTCAGGATAAAGAACACGCTCGAGCTTGGAAAGCTCTGGATCTCAGAGAATCTAGCCGAGATGGTGAAATCGAACCCGGATCTCTCGAAACGGGTAGAGATACTAAGCGAGCCAAGGGAGATGCAGTTCGACGTCCTCGGAACACTAGCAAGATAGGGAGCCAGAAGCTCATACTTCTGGCGATAGTCACACATTATCATCTTGGACATTTGATGCCAGGAACATTCAGTCTTATACTGTAGAGCGATTCTCGGGCTGTGATGAAAAGGGTTCTCCAATCGTTGCAGCCCCACGCGCAGTTTGCAGGTCGCTCGGGAGTTCTGATTATGCCGAGTCGCTCGCCGTTCGGTGTGAAAATCCATATGCCGCCAGCTGCCGCCACATATAGGTTTCCCTCTACGTCCACCTTCATTCCGTCGGGATTGCCTGGTTCTTCGGACCGAATCTCCGCGAAGAGACTGCTATTACTCAGTCTGCCCTCTGCGTTGACTTCAAAGGCTCTGATGTGCCTCCTAGGGGAATCTGCTATGTAGAGGATCCTCTCGCTAGGTGAGAATGCTAAGCCGTTTGGGCGGTCAAAGTCCTCCGCCAGCAAAGTTAGTTCTCTGCTGTCAGGATCAAGGCGAAATGCCCCGTTGAACGGCAACTCCTTCTCTTCAGGTGTTATCCCATAGGGAGGATCAGTGAAAAAGATCATCCCGTCTGATCTGACCACCACATCGTTAGGACTGTTGAGGCGTTTGCCATGAAATCTATCGGCCAATACTGTATGGGCTCCATCCTTCTCGATTCTTGATATGCGCCTATTCCCGTGCTCACAAATGATTAGCCGGTCCTCTGTGTCATAGGTCAAACCATTCGAGTTTCCACTCGGCTCACGGAAAACAGATACTCCTCCGTCGGGAGACCACTTCAGAATCTTGTTTGCCGGTATGTCACTGAACAGTAGAAAGCTTTTATCAGCACTCCAAACCGGTCCCTCAGTGAATTGAAAGCCAGTTGCTATTCTCTTTACTTCACTCGTCTCCGAGACTATAGAACCAAGCTTTTCGCCATGTTTTAGTGGTTTTGTACTCATCTATGCATAAGCTCCTTAATGTGCCAGCGCGATTTGCTTAACATCTAGGACACTTGCATAAAAACCATCGTGTCAGCTAGCTTAGGACAGAGCAGAAGGCTTTTCCTCGAGAAAAACTAGCCGCTATATCGGCCGTACTTCTCGTTCAGTTTCAGAAGGTATTGATAGTTCCTCAAGGGGACTGATGGGGGAATCGAATGGTCTGAATGAAGGATATAACCTCCTCCCTCAGCGGCAACCGGAACCTTTGACATATACTCTCCCTTCACGTCCTTTAGGGTTCCAGAAAGATTCCTCACATCCATATTACCGATGAAGGCAAGATCCTTCCCATACTCCAGTTTGAGTTCTCTGACGTCCATTCCAGCCTTAGCCTCTAGGGGTTGAAGGGCGGTTACACCGGACTCGATGAGGCTAGGTATAAGCAGCCTAACATCGCCATCTGTGTGATAGATCACAGGCAGATCTCTCTTCCGATATGCTGAGAAGATCCTCTTATGGATCGGTGCCAAGAACTTTAGGTAGTGCTGCGGGCTTGTGAATGGACCCTTAGAATAAGCGAGGTCCTCCGAAACCCACAGGCCATCAACCCCTGCATCGATCAAGCTCTTGCCGGCCTCGGTTAGGAAGTCTCCGAGGACACGGAAGATGTGAGTTATCGTTCTTTGTTCACGGATGAAGCTTAAGACGAGTTGTCTAGTTCCGACGAGAGCTCGCATAATCTCGAATGGGGGTATGAAACTTGCAGCTACGAAGTACCTCTTCTGGAGGTTTTCTATTCCCTTCTCTAGATCGCTTCTGTAAGGATAGTTCGGGCTTATCAGCCTTCTTGGGTCGTCGATGTCAAGATATCGCTCGATCTTGTCTTTGAACTCTTCTAGGTTGCTAAAGGCCGGGCGGAGGAACGAGGGTGTACCGTACCTGCCCTTCCAGTACTTGTTCATTGCTCCCCATCCGTCCGTCGCGATCCGAGACCTATCATCCTCCTCCAAGACGAGGGATTCATACCGAGGGCTTATATCGCTGCTTATGAAGGTGAAGGCGTAGCTGAAGTAATCCTTAGGCTCAACGCCGGAGGTCGGATAACCCTCCTTCATCCATCTATTCACAGTCTCAGGCCAAGGAGAGTCATGAACAGGTATGACATCGGGCTCCTCAAGGTTCAGTGCACATATAGCCCTCTCTCTAGGATTCAAGCAGAATCACCTAACTACTAACATGCAACTCCTTCATTTATCTGTGTATGACCTTTGCCCATGATTATTTCTGTGGACAGAGATGCCATTACCAAGTGATTCATCTTCATCAAAACACATAAGTCTCAGTAGTATGAAAATGATTCGAAATAGGAAAGGTTACTGTCTGGTGACCAAGATTGAACCACAAAGAACGGTTTCTGAGAGTATATCAGTTCAAGGATGTTGACAGAGTTCCTGATTATGAGTTCGGATACTGGACTGAAACCATGGACAGATGGCACAGGGAGGGGCTTCCTCTAGAAAAGAGAACCAATAGAGACATTGAGCTCTATCTGGGGTTAGAAGGTTGGGATTGTGGCGAGTGGCTGCCGATCCGCACGGGCTTATGGCCAACATTACCCACAAGGATACTCGAGGAAGGAGAGGCGAGATCGATCGTGGACGATGGTATGGGAGGCATATATCTTTGCACAACAGAGACGTCTTCGCCTCCACATTACATCCGCCACCCCTTGAAGAACAGAGAAGATTGGGAGAAGCTTAAGCCATTCTTCGATTCTGGTACCCCTGGTCGCTTTCCCATAAACTGGGATGAGGTTGCTGGAAGTTACAAGGACCGTGACTATCCTTTGGGAATAAGCATTGGAAGCCTTTACGGCTGGCTTCGAAACTGGATGGGCGTGGAAAACATCTCTATCGCCCTCTACAGAGATCCAGATTGGTTAGAGGAGATGATGGACACATTGACTGATCTTTGGATCGAGATCATCCGAAGAGCTCTCCCATCAGTCGAAGTGGACTTTGCCTCATGGTGGGAGGACATGTGCTATCGTAGAGGTCCGCTCTTGTCTGTTCGCCACTTTGAGGAATTTATGGTGCCAAGGTACGAGAAAGTCACCAGTGTATTGAAAGAATATGGTGTCGAGATAAACATTCTGGACTGCGACGGCGACATAACACAGCTCGTTCCGGGATGGCTTGAGGGCGGGATAAACTGCATGTTCCCCGTGGAAGCCCGTCATACCGACATATACAAGCTCAGAGAGAAGTTCGGTCAAAGTGTTCTACTCTTGGGCGGCGTGAACAAGCTCGCTCTAATCGGGGGAAAGGAACACATCGATAGAGAGTTCGAGCGGCTAACTCC
>CAZBDB010000077.1:0-5773 GCA_964490655.1 uncultured Candidatus Bathyarchaeia archaeon
ATTCTCTATCCGCAGATTGTGGCCCGCGTTGACTTCTCAGAATTATCAAGGCAACAATGGCTATTGCTCCTGATGCCGTTGCTGGTCCTAGGGGAGTCTGAGTGAAAGGTGTAGGCTCGAGCGTTCTTGTCTCTGTCAGATTCTCTGCTCTCAAGTGATCTCAACGTTCTCACTCTCTAACCTCAGAACCCTATGTCCGATAGCAGCGCGCACGCTAATTGTGTCAACTGGAGTCTGATCCAAAGCATCCTAACCAACAGTAGCCCATACCAGTAGCTAGCTATTGTTCAGAATACTTCTGCCACTGAAGCCTTAGGGATCATAAGTACCAAGGCCGCAAACTACGGAGCAACCTCGGGACCTCTGCGACTGTACTTGAGGGATGTGCCATAACTGTTCGGATGATGGGGGTTATTACAACAGCAAGTCTGTGCGGCGTACGGTATGGTAGAGGTCCCTGAGCTGGAGTGGCTTTAGTGTTTTGGGAGAAGTCAACGAGTTCCTTGCGTAGATGACATATCTAGGGAATTCTCGCATTCCATATTCAGCACCGTCTTCTTCCACCTCTTTCATCTCATGGAACATTCTCCTTCTTAGGCTCTCACTTGTGATTCTGCTTGCTCTTTCCCTGATCTTTGCACCGAAATTCATGCCCTCTCCCACATCCCCTCTTTCTGTTCTTCTCCAATGACTGATCGCGAATCCTGCCCGCTTCAAGGTCTCGATCAGTCCTTTAGCAGTGTACTCCGTTCCCGACGATTTCCCTAGTGCTTTCTCCACGTCCATGTGGACTTTCCACCAACGGACTTCTACTTCTTCTGGTTTGTCCAGTGGTTCGATTGATTCCACAGGTTCGTGGTCAACGACAACGAACCATCCTCCGGGCTTCAACACTCTTCTCGCTTCGTTCAGGACATACGGTGTTCCACCAGGCGTGTACTGGTCAACCACTGACAGAGTATCATAAGCCGTGATAAGATCCACAAAGTTGTCCTTGAAGAAGTCGAGTCTCCGCAAATCCGCCTTGATAACCACTGTCCTTACAAAGCGATCCCACGTCAATGCCTTCTTGAGATTGTTCATGATTCCTGCAAAGAGGTCAACTGCAAAGACTCTGCCGTCTCCAATCTTGTTGGCAAGGCAAACAACCATGGAGCAGGGTCCGCTTCCCATGTCTAATGCATTCCAACCTCGAATATCCCCAAGTTCGGTAAGTACGGAATCTAACATCTCTTCTTCTTTCAACGGTGACGCTTCTCCGTGTCTCCTACACCTAAGCTGAAAAAGGTTTAAGGCTTAACGGATTCAGCTTTGGCTTTGTAAGGACGTTTTCTTGTCCGTCTTTTCCTATGGTAGTCACATTCTTTGACTCTAACAACTATTTTGCCATCGTCTTCGTATTGACACCCGCAAGGGTAAGTCTTAATTTCCTGCACGATGCTCCACAACTTCTTCTTTGTGAGATATTTCTTTCTTCTATCTTCTTCTCGAATATACAAATATGTTGCGATCTCTCTTTGAAGTGGAGGAGAAGGAATTGCCGACTGCTCGTTTGCTCATTTTGCTTGCTTTTATTCCTCTGTTTCTTGTTGGTGCAACTTATCTTCTGTACTTGCAGTTGCTCTATCCCTCACTGATACCTGGATATGGTGGCGGAGAAAGGTTCTCTCTGACTAAAGCGAACAACTACACTTTCCAAATCCCTTGGTTCGCCTATTCCAGACTCCACCTAACGCTTCAAGCCAATGATACAGTCAAACTCTATGTGGATGATGAGTATGTTTGTGATTGCTTACAGTACGATTTAGTCATAGAACCAGGCGAAGAAGCTCTTATCGTGTTGAAATCAAGTTCCCCAGTTTCGGGTATGTTCATAGCTTGGCAGGAGATTCCTATAGAGAGACAAATGCTTGCCTCAAGCCTGCTCTTGGTAGGTCTCGTAGGAACAGCCATAGCATTAGCAAAGAGGAAGGAAAGGTAATTCTCTCACTCCAAGAAGGCTTAGCAGCAGTTTGCGATAACCGTGACTATCGGAATCACATATCTATCTTCGAACGAATTCAAGATTCTATTAAACCTTTTATGCTTAGTCAACATCTTATTTGTTATCCATGCGGTAGAGCATATATCGCATGGGAGGTGGCTGCCATGGTCGCGTTCGAAGAAAGCAGTATTCTAAGCACTAGTGTAGCGATGATGGTAGTCCCTCGTGGAAAGTTCTGAATAACGGACTTTTCTATCTGAGCTTCTAAGCTTCCGATTCGAAAAGATTAGTCTTTAGGAGGTTATGTTAGATGGTTTCAACTTCAGAAGAAGCGTCGCTACGCACCTTCAGGAGGGGAAGGGCTCCTTGATCCTTGATAGTCAGTCCCAGTTAGCGATAGGTAAGCTCACAGATGACGGAATTGTCGATCGCGTTGGCTCCGTTATACGTGAAGGTAAGGAGAGTGTTGTCTTTCACGGCTCGGATGCGAACGAGAATGAGTTAGCGATCAAGGTGCACATCTCGAAGGTCTTCCGTGAAGACAAAAAGAAAAGGTACCTCTTTGGTGACTGGCGATATAGACATGCAAAACGCAAGATTGTGCTAAGAACCAACATCATGTGGGCGGAAAAAGAGTTCAGAAACCTTCTCAGAATGGAGAAGGCCGGAGTGAGAGCGCCTAGATCTCTGGGACTGCATGGCAACGTACTTGCCATGACCTTCTTAGGCAAAGGAGGTGTTCCAGCTCCGCAGCTAAACGAAGTCTCTGACGTAGACTTCACCGAACTCTACAGGGAAGTGCTGAAGAACTCCCTTTCGATGGTTTCGAAAGCCAAGCTAGTGCATGGCGACCTCAGCCCCTACAACATACTAGTGCTGAATGACAAACCTCTCTTCATTGACGTCTCTCAGACCGTCTTATTCGATCACCCACTAGTCATGGAACTGCTGGAACGGGATGTCTCTACAGTGAACGATTTCTTCGATAGGAAGGGAGTATCAACATTGTCTACTGCAGATCTTATCTCCGAAATGAGTCGATATCTTGTTGTCGGAAAGCCTGTTGACCGCTACGGAAGAAAATACCGAAGAGGAGCCAAGTATCGCTCCTAAAGAGTATAGGAGGTGCGCGCGCTATCATCCTTTCTGATAAGGTGTCTTATCGGAATCTAAAAAAGGGAGGTCTCATACCCATTGAAACGTTATCGGATCATAGGGGATAGGTAGTGGGTGCAAAAGTCGTTCTCTTCGATATGGATGGTACACTTGTTCACATACCAATCTCGATCGCACAATTCCTCTCTAATGTCTATCATGAGTTAGGACTGCATTTCACCGTTGATCAGATATCACTTGCACGCGAGAAGGTGAACAAGTGGTGGGACGAAGAATTTCCAGACCGCACGCTTTGGACTCGGCAAGCATTCATAAAGTCTAACCATAGACTCCTTGAGGCCCTTGGGGCGAAAGGTGATCTGCAAAGCCTCTCCGAAAGAGTCCAGTCCCACTGGGACAATCTGCCAGAGGAAACAGGCGAGGAACTCTATCCTGAGGTTATCACCGTTTTGAGGGAAGTCAGAGACAGGGGAATTGTCTTGGGCGTGCTGTCTGGTAGGATATTGCCCATGAGCCTGAGAAGCCTCGAAATGCATGGAATAAGAGAATACTTTCGGCATGTGATCAGCCCCGAGACGGCTGGAGCACCGGAAGCCAAGAGAAGCCTTGAAATGTGGAGATTCGCCTTGAACAAGGTAGGCGCTAGACCCAACGAGGTCTTGCACGTAGACAACGACTACGAAGTCGGAGTCGTATGTCCGAGAAGAGTGGGAATAAGATCAGTTCTCCTTGACAGGGAAGGCGTCTATGCTCACATCAAGGATTGTGCTGTAGTACATGATTTGACCTGGATCCTCGACCTATTGTGATCGTTCATGGTCGAGCGATAAGCATATTTGCGAACCACACCAGCTAGCTAGAGGCCAAAGCGTAGCACGACGCTTCTTGTTGCCTTCCTAGCCATTTGTTTTCATGGATTTTTCCAGTTAGCGCGCGCCAATGAGACGATCTTCAGTTCTAGTTTCACAAAGTCACCTTCGAAATCTCGTACATGGTCTCTCTATTCTTTGAATGCGTCCTTCACTTCTCTTAACCAAGGAACAAGCTCTTTCTCTGGGACTTCTTTGAAAAGCCTAACTTCTGAGATTTCGTTGGGGGTGGGTCTCATCTCACCTCCAACAACTTCTCCTTTGAAGATTGCCATATAGAACACTGACTCTGTTCCTTGAGGCGATCTGTTGACATGTTCATAAACTGCAACGAGATCGGTTACCTTCACATCTAGTCCTGTTTCCTCCTTGAATTCCCTGACGGATGCATTCTCAAAGTCTTCGCCATGCTCTACTCCCCCGCCGGGAAAGGACCAATAGTGATAACCTCGTGACCAAGCCTCGGGAGTATGCTTGACCAGAACGAACTTTTCCTTCTTCTTAGCGATAATCCCAGCTCCACCATCTATTCTCTTCGTCCATTCTCTATGCTCTCGGATTTCCTTTTCAGACCTTTGAATTACAGTCCTTTCAAGCTTCTTGCCATATCTCTCAAGTAGAGATTTCAACTGAGTAGGCATCTTATTCAAAGCGACCTCGCCAAGAACCCAAGACTACAACGAAACAACTCACTTATTATGGTTCTTGTCTTGACGGAGCGTGTACTACAGCTAGACTCTCAAGTTAGCTAGCTAGCTCCTGCAACTTCTTGTCGTGGCTCTTATGTTTGCCGAAGTCGATCTGCATATCATCAATTATAACACATGGAGTCAACGGAGGCTAGCTAGCTAAAGCTTCTGCCTTTCCTCTGTCGCAAAGAAGCCAGATAATTGCATCAGATAGGCAATTTTATATGGTCATTGACACACTGCTGGTTAGGTGGATTAGTCATGTACATCGGCTTCGACTGGGGCGCCATATACCTGGGAGACAATGGCAGACTCTTCTGGACAGCTGACATGGAGGAGGTCGTCAAATGGGCTGCAGAAAACGGCTTCGACTGCCTTGAAGTAAGAACCGGACTAGTAAGCAAAGAAATGGACAGGAAGAGAGTCAAGGGGACAACGGTCAAGGAGATCAAGAAGCTTTTCAAGGAGAATGGACTGTTCATTTCTGCCCTTGCTCCTTGGGCTAATCATCTAGACGCCGATCTTGAGGCGAGGAAGAGTAACAATGACCTTCTCAGATCCTCAATAGACTTATGCCTCAAACTCAATGTTGAGATCGTTGACACGGCCGCTGGCTCACCGGCGGGGATGCACTTCTTCGGAATCCCAGGGCTTTTCGGCCTTCCCCATGAGAGAGGAAGCAAAGTTGAAGAATGCATAGAAGCGTTCTCTGAGGTTTTCACACCTCTGGCCGAATATGCCGATGACCATGGCATCAAGATAGCATTCGAGACAGCTGGAAGGGGTCCTGGAGGGAATATCGCTCACAGCCCCTTCATGTGGGACAAAATGTTCGAGGCGGTACCATCTAAAGCCTTAGGATTGAGCTTCGACCCCTCCCATCTAGTTTGGCTACACATAGGCCCAGTCGAGAGCGTAATCAGGAAATATGGAGACAAGGTCTATCACGTCGACGGCAAAGATTGTGAGATCATCCCTGAAATGCTAGCATACCAAGGTATATTCGGGAACAAGTGGTGGAGGTACAGAATACCCGGCTACGGAGCACTCAACTGGGCCCGCATCATCTCCGCATTGTTGGACATTGGATTCAAGGGATCAATAGACATCGAGAA
>CAZBDB010000078.1:0-1751 GCA_964490655.1 uncultured Candidatus Bathyarchaeia archaeon
AATCCAAATGCTTTTATCTGTATTGATCAGATAACCTCGAGGTCGCTATGAAAGCCGGAAGCGGTAACGTTGATTCTCTCCTGCAGGATGCTTCCAAAGCTGCGACTATGATTCTTGAATATGCCGGAAGGGGTGAAAGGATCTGGGTAGAGTCTCACCTAGACGCAGATGGGATATCTGCAGCCAGCATAATCGGTAAGGCTCTTTGCAGGTTAGAGGCCAACTTCCGAATTCGAATAGAGAGATGGTTCGACGAGAAGATCGCTGATGAGTTGGCATCAGAGAAACCCGGCTTGATTATATTCACAGATATGGGAAGCGGATACCTCGACGTATTAGACGCAAAGCTTTCAAAAAGGGACTTAGTCATTCTCGATCACCATCAACCAGCCAGAGAGAAGGTACCTGAATCATTCGTGCAGGTGAACCCCCACCTCCAGGGGATCGACGGCTCACGCGACTTAAGCGGAGCAGGCACAGCATACCTTGTGGCCAAGGAACTTGATGAATCAAACATTGATCTGGCGCATCTCGCCGTTATCGGCGCACTCGGAGATATACAGGACAAGTATGAACAGCGGAGCCTCGGTGGCGTGAACAAGCTCGTGGTCGACGACGCTGTGGGCTCAGGCCACCTACAAGTCGAGACAGATCTCCTGTTCTTCGGGAGGGAGACGAGGCCGATCCATAAGGCCTTGGCCTACACAACTAACCCTTACATCCCGGGCATCAGTGGGAACCAGGATAAGGCCTTGGCCTTGATCACGAGTCTGGACATTAAGATAAAGGAAGAGGAGAAGTGGCGTGCCCTCCGCGACCTTTCGCAAGACGAGAAGAAGAGGCTTTTCTCCGCCTTAGCTGAAATACTCGCTTCTGGAGGCTTAGATAGCGATGTAACGATGAAGTTGATCGGAACCGTTTACACTTTGAAGCTGGAAGAGCCTTGGACTCTCATGAAGGACGCCCGTGAGTTCTCCCTTCTTCTTAACGCCACAGGGAGGATGGGCAGACCCAGCCTCGGCATAGCGGTCTGTATAGGCGACCGCGGCAAGATGCTCGAGAAAGCTAACACATCACTAAAGGAGTATAGGCGAAACATCATGACTTATCTCAATTGGTTGGGTGATAACCCAGAACGAATCGAGGAACTTGACAACATCTACGTCCTGCATGGAGAGAACTCGATCGATGAGAAGATGATCAGCGCGATATCAACCATTCTCTCGACCAACATGCCAAAGAGGGAAAAGCCTATGATTGGCTACTCAGTAGTGCCAAACGAAGGAGTCATCAAGATCTCCGCTAGGGCTAACGAATTCCTGATCCGGAAGGGACTGGACCTCGGAGAGATTATGAGCAAGGCCGCGGAGAAGACCATGGGGAAAGGCGGAGGACACGATATCGCAGCAGGAGGCCAAGTGCCCTACGAGAAGAAGAAGGAGTTCATAAGACTTGCAGACAATCTTGTAAGAGATAGTTTGAGGAAGAAGAAGCTTGGAAGCTGAGATCGTTCTGGTATATGATGATGCATTGAAGGCGGAGGCCATCGCCAAGGCGGTCTCTCCTGACAATGTTAAGGTCCCTCCAGGCCTGTCTGTGAAGACTGTTCGAAGGGGAGGAAAAGTCCTAACTCGAATAGAGTGCGAGGAAAGTAGGCATGGAACTTTTATCGCGACGATCGATGACTTCCTTAGCTGTGTTTCAGTTGCCGAGAAGGCTGTTTCAGCGGTAAACAGGATCGTATAGACGCC
>CAZBDB010000078.1:1851-5752 GCA_964490655.1 uncultured Candidatus Bathyarchaeia archaeon
TAGGCCCCTCCGGCAAATCTGAAGCCGCATTTCTTACATACCCATATGCCTACGCTCTCCCTTTGGATGGTTCTGAATCCGCATTGCGGGCATGTCTGCGGTTTCTTCATCTCTGAGATCGTCGATCTATATCTCTTCCTCACTGTCACGCCGTATCGGACGCCCAGCCCTCCTGTCGGGCCGACCTTCTTCGTCCGCCTCTTCTTCCCCATTCAGCTACACCACCAGCTTCCTTAGCTCTTCGGCCTTCTGCTTGCCAATGGTTATGGCTTCAAGTATTTGGTCTCTGGTAAGGACTCCTCGCCCTCCCTTCTGCATCGCGCAGATCTTCCCGTCTTTCTCGAAAGTTACTGTGAGTCGTGTGTCCATGACCTTCTCCTCATCGAGCCACGGATCCACAACCAGCTTGTCATCTATCCTTGCGAATGTGATGGCTATCGGGTGGTTCTTGACGGGAAGCTGGGTCAATCCTGGGACGATTTCAACCTCTCCATCTTCTTTCAGTTTGTAGTTGAAGATTTTTGCGTTCACTAGAGCGGCCAGTGATGCCAGTGCAGCCGTGTCGATGAGGTTCCCGTCGTGATTGAGGATGTAGACATCTACGAACACCACGAAGACTGTCTTCCCTGGAACTATGCACAGCTTCTCAAGATCCATGGCCTTTGACTCTCTTATCCCTCGGTCGACAACTCTGGCGAGTTCAATTGACTCCTCTCTTGGGGGTCCAGCCTCGAATTCCGGTGAGGCCAATGGAACAAACTCAGAGTTGACGGTGAGCACACCATCGTTCGGTCTGTCGGCGAAGGGCTCACCAAGCTCTATCTTGACCCCTGAAAGAACCTTGGTCCTTCCTATGTGAACTAGGGCTGATCCCTCTGCCTTCGCTATAAGCCCTGTATCTACCTTTATCTCGCGGTAGTCAGTTAGCCCTCTTTCGTCGAGGCGTTTTCCACCTGCAATTAAATCAGCTATCTGCCTCTGCCTTATCCTTGAGATTACTGTTGATGACATTACTCTGACTCCTCCTCTATGGCCATGTACTTGGCTTTCAGCGCCTCCTTCTGGAGGTCGTATATGCGATCACACCCGCCGATCGCAAGGCTGAGGGCCTCTTCAAACTCCTCCGGTGTGAGCATCCCATCCATCTGGAGCAGAGTGATCACTTCCAGGTTTGGCATCAAAGAAACCGGGACATCGGCCTCGCCCTCCTTATCCTCTATATCATTTAAATCGAGAACGATTTTGCCGTCGACTTTCCCAGCTGCGCACGCTACAATCAGGTCTCTCATGGGTATCCCGGCGTCGGCAAGGGCCAGCGAGGCTACGGTAATGCCCGCGCATCGAGTGCCTCCATCGGCCTGTAGAACTTCGATGAAGAGGTCGATGCTTGTCCTAGGGTACTGCTCGAGGAAGATGGAAGGCTCAAGGGCTTCTCGTATCACCTTTGAGAGCTCCATCTCTCGTCTAGAAGGGGCTGGTGACTTCCTCTCCTCGACGGAGAAAGGCGCCATGTGGTAACGGCATCGAAGTATCGCCCTGTCGGGTTGTGCTAGATGTCTCGGATGGGTCTCCCTCGGCCCGTAGACCGCCGCTAATATCTTGTTTCTGCCATGTTCAACGTAGGCTGAGCCGTCGGCGTTGTTGACAGCACCTACCGTGAGCTTGATCGGCCTCAATTCGTCGATCTTCCTTCCGTCTACACGCAAACCTTTCTTGTTGATTAACTTTCGGGGTTTTTTACTCAATTCTCGGACTCTCCTTCTTTCTCCTTTCTTATCATCTCGGTTACGCGGTTGGTCAGCCCTGAAGTATGGGATTCCAGCTCTATCTTACGTATAGCCATTATTGCTAGCCTCTCATCCTCGGGAGTTCTGCCCTCAACCAGTATCAGACCGTTCTGACCTACCGTAACGTCGCAGCCTGTCTCACTTTTCAGCATACTTATCATAGAGCCTTTCTTCCCAATGACCCTCGGGATCTTCGTTGGGGTGATCTTCACAACTTGACCTCGGTTGATCTTTCCCAATCCTTTTTCGCGGACCGTCAGGAGCGGATCTCTCGTCCGGTCGTAGGCTACGACCGTTGCCAAGATGAAGTCTCCGACACCGAAGATTCTGGAGAGGTCGTCCCTCTGAGGACTGAACCTGTTCAAGACATCGGAGGCTCGGAGCAGGGCCAGATACGGCGCGCCTATGTCGACAGTCCAGCCGATCATGCTCACGTCGACTACTTTTCCGACAACTAGGTCGCCGATGACTGGGGTGTAAAACGCGTTGAGGGCTACAACGTAGACTCTTCGGCGGTCATAGTTTACAAGTCCGAGGCGGCTTGCGTAGATTCTGTTTCCTTCTCTATAGGTGTCGTCGCCAGGTATGTAGTCACCTTCGGCGAGCAGATCCCCAGGTGTAACGAGCTCTTTTTTCTCATGTAGAACTGGCAATTCTGATTCACTTCAGCAGTTTTCTAATCGATCAGTTTGGCTTCCAAGTTTCCTTTTGTAGCCTCTCCCATCTTCTCTAAGAATGGTCCGTAAAGTCCTGCCGGCATCTCTATCATCCCTGACCATGAGCCGTCTCGTCGCCACTCCTCCTTCTTCAGTGCGCCGTAATTCCTGACCATGCCGTAGACCTTGCCCGTGTATTGGGGAGGTATCTGTACATGGACGGTGACACTTTCGATACTCAACGGAATGATCGGGCGGAGGAGTTTGATCACTTCGTTGGCCTGTTCCTCGACGCTCTTGAACGGATCTATTGAGAGGCTTATCTGCTCCATCGCCTGTTCTATCCTTAATGGTGGGTGTGGGAGCTTTGTTCTCGGGTCGACGCAGTTCCGGGCGATAAAGGCGATTATTTGCCTTCTTTTCTCCTCGGTTAGCTTCCTCCTCTGCTCAGCTGTTAGGGGTAGGGCGCCCTTCTTCAGGATCGTGGTTAGGGTCTTCTGAATGTCGAGGGTTCCGAAAGCCTTGTTCAGATCCTCTTCGGAGGCCCTCATACCTTTCTTGGCGTCGCTGTATATGGTGTCGGTTACCAGAACCTTGGAAAGGGGGACTTCTTTTCCTGTTCGGTAGGAGTAGGCTTCTTCAGGGTTGACCATGATCTCAAAATTCTGTCCACTAACAGTCATTCGAACTATGGTGTACCGATCGCTCATTCGGTTGCACTGCCTTCAACGGTCTTGACGAACTCATCTACCTCTTGGCTTGCGAGTTGTCTGAATCTTTTGGTGTCGGTTGGGACTACGGCTATCTTGAGCTTCGGTTCTTCTCCTCTGGTCTTAAGAGAGCTAACTAAGCATTTGACGGCGAGTTCTATCGCTTCTTCTAGAGTGAGGTTGTCGCGGTACTCCTCTCTGAGTATCTTCTCCGCGGCTTCCCTCCCGATTCCTATGGCGACTCCCTTCCAAGCCCTGTATGATCCGCTTGGATCTGTTGTGAAGATTTTGCTGCCGTTTTTGTCTACTCCTCCGAAGATCATGGACACTCCGAAGGGTCTGACTCCTGCGTGTTGTGTGTACATTTGCTTGACATCCCCGATTCGTTTCGCGACTATCTCTATGTCGATCGGTTCGTCGTACATCAGCCTGTTACTCTGTGCATAAACCCTGGCCTGATCGATCAATATACGCGCGTCGGAGCTCAGGCCTACAACGCCTGCTCCTAGATGCTCATCTACTTCGTATAGTTTCTGGCTGAAGTTCGGATCCTGAAGATGAGACTCAGCCTTTTCTTCAGCTCCGATGACTACTCCCTCCGGACAGGAGATTCCAACGGTTGTTGCGCCTCGGTAAACGGTTTCAAGTGCATATTCAACTTGGAAGAGGCGTCCGTCCGGGGAAAAAACTGTTATGGCACGATCATAAGCCCCGGGAACTGCGAATACAGACAAATCTATCACCTCTA
>CAZBDB010000079.1:0-5703 GCA_964490655.1 uncultured Candidatus Bathyarchaeia archaeon
TGCTCCTGCCGGCATAGGTAGCGTTGTCCATCCTGAGGCATTGCTGTGGATCTGGATTCCGGTGATGTTGATGTAGACTTGGGTTACGTCTCCCCATTGGGGCGGATCAGTCACCAATATGGAAAGTGTGCCCGTAGCTGAGGAGAGGTGGACTTGCATAGAGGTGATTATGATTGAGGCTACTAGGATGCCTGCGACTCCATATGTGGCCATCTTTTTTGCATCATACGCCATTTTCTCTTTCCTCCTGCTTGTTTTTGGCACTAGAAATATGGAAATCGAGAGATTTAACAAAATGCTTTTGAACAGTTTGTTCAACTGTTTAAACAATAACCCATAGAACCGTTCAAAGAGTTGAACAGTCAAGGCTTTTGACGCCAGATTCTCAAGGTTTCATACCAAAGTATGGCTGTACCTGAGACCCCGAATATTAATGCGAATAGACTGTGGAAGCTATTCGAATCAAAATGCATAGCATAATAAACAAGAAGCGAGGTTAACATCGCTGCGTAGAAAAGGTAACGGGGAAGCATGAAGGCCCCCAATCTCATGAACTGCTTTAGAACCCCAACCCTGACCTCTCTTATCAATTGATAGTCGCCTCGCACATTCTTTGCTAACCCTAAATCCTCAAGCTTATTCAGATGATAAGCTGCCAAAGCAGAACTTGAGAACCCAGCCAGCCTCTGCAACTCTCTGACACCTATCACTCCCCCTTTCGAGTTCAGTAGAGCCCAGTAAGTCCTCAGCGTATTGCCCCTCAACTCGCTGGCGATCTTCTCCTCATCCTCCATCCCGAGCACGACTCAGTAACTTCAGTAATAGATGAACAGTGGCGAGTGAAGATGCTTATGAACGGAAAAACTGTGTGCTAGATTAGCTAACTATTGATTCTTCTCACTTCTCGGCGCGCGCTAGTTCAGTGAGCTTTGGCTCTGTCCAAGTATCCGGATCATTAGTTTCTCCCTTGTGAAGCCGAAAGGAGAAAGCATGGTGTAGATAGCATCAACCAGGAGCTTGAGATACTCCTTAACATCATAACGGCTCTCGGCATCCACCAGCTGCACCGGTAAGACACGCCTCTCAGGACGCCTGTTATCAGCATCCACAATTATGTATTTTACAGTTTGACCCGCCATAACCTCTAACCCATGATCCTGAAGTTGCCTGGCAGCTATAGCTTGATGTACACTGTTAACATATCGGTCGGGATCCTTGGAGAGCTGCTTGCTGATGACAAGATCAGCTAAATAGACCTCCCGATTCAAGATTCTATCAGCGTATTTTCTAAGAATCGAAAGTTCATCAGGAATAAGTTCAGCAAACTCTCGCGAGTTTCTCGCCTTTGCTAGATCTTTAATCACTTCATTTTGGCATTGTTGGACGATGTTTGGAGCGTCCCCGCGGCGAAGCTCTATACCCCTGACCTTGACCTTTCCATCTTGGAAGACGCCGTAGAACCGGTTCAAAACTGGAACTCCGAAATGAGTTTTTGAGGGTAAGAAGACGATCCAACGGTATCGTCCCTCATAAGATATCGGAAGCCTCGTGTAATCAGTAATCTCTCTGCACAATTCGATGAAGTCTTTATCCGTAGCCCTTTTTTTCTTCAGATAGAGTGAGTCAACGATACCGTGAACGATTTCGAAGCCTCTCCGCTCCGCTAGTTTTGAAGTATCCAGCAATGTCTTTCTCGCGAAGGCACAGGCGGCAATGTGGGCATCCACCTTACCGAAACGAGCGTTCCTGTAGCCAAGATAGCCGAAACATGTGCATAGGATGATCTTGTAGGCTGCCTGCCTCTGATCATATTTTCTTCTCTCCTCAGGGTCACTCGCCTTATTCCTCATCTCCTTATAGTACATCCGCTTCTTCAACATCAACTTCAGAACCTTCGGGACGATTCCAACACGTCTCTCACACATGTTGTAGCCTAGCTCGGGCACGCGGTTCGCTGAGTCTGAACAACACTCACAACTCACAGTCTCCGGGCTGATGTTCTTCTTAAGCATAAGCATCGGGTACATGCTTGAGAAGTCGATTTCGCCCACATTGTCATGAATTCCAACCTTGGGCTCGAAGTAGAAGCCTCCTCTATCCGCTACCAGCAAATCCATAGCATTCTTAAAGTTTTCAGGCTCACTCTTCTTCCAAGGAACCAAAAAGCCATCCTTCACAGCCTGATAAAGCTGGATCGCCGTCATACAAGTTCCAATGGTAACCCTAGAAGCCCTATGAAGGGGAATTCGGCATGTTCTCGCAACCTCTATCAACCCTTCTAAACCATAATGCGCATACAAGCCAGAATTCTCGACATCGACGTGAAGCCTTCCGAGAAGCCTCTGCGGCGCAGCATGGTAATAAACCCGCCCGTATGAGAAATACGTGGTGCCCTTCCGTCTTAAGACGCTGATATTGGTCTTCTCTCGACCTAACATCAACTCAGAAAGTACGTCGTTCTCCAGTGCCCTCCTAGCCAAATAAGGGAAGAGGAAGGAATCCCCGCCATCAGTGATTATGAGGTCGGGGTCCTTTTTTTGAATCGTTTCTGCAAGGCTCAGAATTGTGTCTTTCTCCTCAGCAGAATCAATCACTATCAGCTCATCATCAATTTTCAACAGAACCTTAGCGATCCGGTCTCCAAAACTTGGAATGCTTTTCTCTTTGTCTACTTCAATCTCAAGATTCGCAACCTTTAACGGCGGAAGAGAGTACTCCACACTCTGTGCAGAATCCATTAACTTAAAAGAGACACCTCCATACTTAACAGCAGTTTCTACATAAGCCAAAGGGAAGAGATCCATATCATACAAGTACATCTGAGAAAGCGGTATATCCACGTTCCAAAGCCGATACTTCCCGTAATCCCCTAGCCCCCACGTCATCCTCGCTAAAGACCTCAGGCTATCGGCATCCGGAACGGTTACCCTCAAAACCTTAGAACGTTCACTGTCCTGAAGCCTGACAAACTTCTCCTCAAACTCGTATCCTACATCGATATCGTCTCGGGGCAAGTACCAAGACAGCTTGATTAAATCCTCCTCGCTCGGGGCAGAGACATAGAAGGAGGGACTCCAACTATCTACAAATCTGAGACATCTCCCTTCCTCCGTCTTGATCCAAACAGTCATCCCCCCTGCTTTACTAGGGTAAAGATCGAGAATCCATCCTCTAATCCTCCCGCCACTACTTGGGGTGTAAGCTTGACTTGAGTTTTTCAAGCGTAGCCTCAACCTTCTTTAAGGCCTTTTGGTGGCTTAGAAGAATGGACATGAACATCGCCTCAGTCAAAATCGGTCGAGTAGCAGCGCCAGCGGCTGAAGCATGACGTCTGCAGGCGTTCATCAACTCCTCGAAGGCGGCTTTATCATCTGCACGAAGCGCCCTCACAAATCCTTTCCACTTCCTGATCTCCCTCTCCAGAATCATCCTGTAGGAAGGAACGGTTCTACCCAAAATTAGACCTCCATAAAGTCTTTCAATAGAGACTGAGCTCCAGTCTCACCAAAGAAGAACTTCACAGAAGCCATAGGTTTGAACGGATGTTTCTCCAGAGTTATCTTCTCATGAGGATTGCCAGCGTCAATCTTAGCCGCCACGGAGGCCCGACCAAGGAGGTAATGTTCCAGACGGCGCTTTCTCTCCGACTGAGACGAAAGAGAAGTTGCTACCAGGATGATGTTCCTTTGCCTAGCCATTTCCCAGAGGGATTGGGTGATGTGATTGAAGGTTCTTTTCGCCTCAGATATTCCGATGTCAGGGTCGCAGTATAGGGTGGCAACGTCTGAGATTACAACAAGCCTCGAATCCTCCCGGTCTAGAATCTTAGGGAGTTCCTCGGTGATTAGAGCTGTTAGTTGATAGCCTGTAAAAGCCCTCGAAATCCAGATGTTCCTCAAGGCCTCTTCAGGATTCAAGCCGAACTGGCGGGCAGTCTCGGAGATAAAGTAGGGATCGAAGATGTTGCCGCCGTCAACGAAGACTGCGGTTGAGTCCAATCCTCCTTCGACATGCGGCAGCTGGCTACGAACACACAACAACTCCGAAAGAACGTGACACATCCAAGAACCGCGGAAGACAACGAACTCGCCCAACCTCAAGCCTTCTAGAAGCCTGTCTAACTCTTCGACGCCAAAGGTTAAACACTTCTTTAAAGGTTTGATGATCTTCATCTCGGAAAAGCGTAGCCTTTAGGAAGAGTGCTCTAATTAAGTTAGAAACCGTTCTATTCAAGATCTCCAATGTCTTCTATGCCTTTCTCCGTAATCCTGAAGTAAGCGCTGTTCTCAGGAAGATAAGGCGAGTCTATCACCTTCGCCATACGGGTATCGCTCTTGCTTCTCCTCAAGAAGACTCTGTGTGTGCACGCATGAGCCATGACGTGCCCCCCAGTCGGCCTGTCAGGATTCCCCCAGAACTGAGCTGGATTCGCCTGCACCTGATTGGTTATGACTACCGCTACGTTGAAGGCTTCTGACACTCTGATGAGTTTATGGAGATACAAGTTTAGGAGCTGCTGCCTTTCAGAAAGGTTCTCGCGACCAACATATTCACCTCTGAAGTGGCTGATCATGCTGTCGACCACGACGAGTTTAACATTCTCTTCCGGGCACTTCTTGAAGAGGTGATCGATCAGTAGGCATTGATGATCGCTGTTGTAAGCTCTGGCCAAGATTATGTTGTCTAGAATCTCCTTCGGATCAAGTTCTCTTTCAGAAGCGATTTGATAGACGCGTTCAGGACTGAAGGTTCCTTCTGTATCTATATATACAACGGGGCCATCTAACCCGCCCTGTTCAGGTGAGAGTTGAGCCGTAGCCGTTAAGGTTAGGCAGATCTGAGTCTTCCCAACACCGTAGTCGCCTATAAGCTCAGTCATAGCTTGGGTTTCTATTCCTCCCCCGAACATCTCGTTAAGCTTCCTCGAGCCAGTAGTACATCTGAGCATCTTCTTCCTTCTTTCCCAAATCTCCGTGCCCCTTATGAAGCCGAAGTTCATCAATCTTCTAGATTCTTCGCTGATCTTCAATGCGGTCTCTTTGCCTAAACCGGTCTTGCTTATGATCTCTCTCAGAGGCGTTACAGACAAAGCTTCAATCGTTGTAAAGCCTGCTGAACGGAGCTTTGCCGCAATAGTGGATCCTACACCCTTAATTCCTTCTAAGTCGTCAGACACATCTACTCTCTCCCATTAAGAGCTTTAATGCTTCTTCATAGGTTTCCATTGCACTTGTCTCATGAGCTTGAGATTTCGTTCTCTTAATTTTGAGGGTGGCGTATCTGTCGCCTATCCGTTGATACATGCTGATGATCCAGCCTTCCCTCTTCCAGCACTTACCAAGAGCGTACAATCTTTTGTCACTCCGTACTCAGCCTTGATGGATGACTTGGCTTGTTCATGCTCCACTCGAAATCTTTATCAGCAATCTCGCTCCAGCAGCTCCTACAGATCGGAAGCCTCTCATCGTCGAAGTAGATGTATACGAGGATGTCGGAGCTTTCGCATATGCCGTTCCAAGGGTTCCGGCACATCTCGTAAGATGCCTCTACCTCCCTATGGGAGTCCTTAGTCGTCACAGACGCCACCGATTCCAAGTCAGATTTACAGATATTTATAGAATCACGTACCATAGGGGGGAGGGGGTATGAAAGCTTTCCAGCATAATTAGAAAGCGACTTCCTTGAATTCATTTTGTCTAAGAA
>CAZBDB010000080.1:0-5699 GCA_964490655.1 uncultured Candidatus Bathyarchaeia archaeon
GCAAGGGGTCGGTCAATCCTATTTCTTCAGCTACATCTCTTTTCCTTTGTGCAGAGATTAGCAGCCTCATCGCAAGCAGATACATCATGTCAGCTTCATCCTCTCGTTTGATAGCATCTCTCGCCAATGACGTGTTCAGGTCTACTAGTGCTTGCAAGGCTTCCTCCACAATGGTCAATGAAATTATGGAAAGCCTTCGCAGCAGCATGTCTAACTGGAATTTCCTTGGGTCAACAGAACACTGAAGGACAATACGATCGGATGTCTCCTCTACGATTCCCAGGCCGATCAGCTTGGAAATTATACCCCTGACTTCTTCAATATGTTCAGATCGCATTCTTTCAGAAGATATTATTGAGAAGAGGTCACGGCCTAGGATGTAGCTTCCGACGATTATCCGCTCTAACATCTTTGGATCGTCGCATAGATCAGAGTTGCAGATGTACTCCTCGATTCGTTCTTCTGACTTCAGAATTTGGCTCGGGAACATCTTAAGTGACCCATCATTTTCTGGGACGACAACGACTTCGTCTCCACGTTTCAGATCCATTTCCTTTACCCATCCGCTGGGCAGAGAAACAGACAAAGTCGAGTGCCCAACTTTTTGCAGCTTTCTGGTGGACATGATTCCCCCTCAGTATTTATAGTATTTACTAACATTCACTATATATGCATTATGTATTTATCGCCCGTCAGTATAATTACAGTCAGGAAAATTGGAGGCGGATACATATATGCCGAAGCGTAGAGCTGTAAGGGTCCGACAAGAACTCCTAGAGGAAGTCAAGCAAGAGGTGGAGAAAAGCGAGTACAAAAGTCTCTCCGAGTTCGTTTCAGATGCAATTCGACTTCGCCTGCAGACATTGGCCAAGGAGAAAATTGGCGAATATCTGGAGCGAGATAGGAAAAGCAGAGTCCATCAGTTGCAGGCACAATTACTGTATACGCCAAAGCATATTTATGCCCAGTTGACTCCTCAAAGAAACGTCAGAATCGGGATAACTGATTATTTCCAGGGCCAACTCAAAGAGATAGTTAACATACAAACTAACGAGGCTGGAGATAACATTGCTAAGGATGAACCCTTCGGCGTGGTGGAAACCTGGTGGTTCACATATGACTTGTATTCTCCATTGAACGGAAAGGTAGTCTCAATCAACGAAAAGGTGATCGAAGACCCGTTCACGTTGAACGTAGACCCGTATCAGTGGATTCTGGAGGTCCAACCTGAAGACGCAGAGGTCGATTCATGGGCAGATGGCCTACTAAGCCTCGCAGACTACCAAGTATTGGTCGCCAGACCTGAAGGTCGCGCGCGCTAGGGGTCGGGAGACAGATAATTGCCAAAATGGAAAGCTGTACGCGTCAGACAAGAGCTCGCTACTGCGGCCAAGAGGACAGTTGAGGACGCCCACTATCGGAGCCTGTCCGAATTTGTTTCTGAGGCTATTCGACTGCGCCTCGATGAACTGAAGCGAAGCCATGAGAAGACTGCCCAGAGCCAAGCAGAATATCCTTTGATCAAAGAGCGACTGCTTTACAGCCGCAACCACATGTGGGCAATGGTGACCCCTGAGGGGAACGTAAGAATAGGTCTATCCGACTACGCTCAAACCCGATTAAGTGGAATAGCTGGAATCCAAACAGACTCAGTTGGGTCCGAAGTGAGGAAAGAGGAGCCCTTCGGGGTTGTGGAAACATGGATGTTCATGTTTGATCTCTACTCTCCTGTCAGCGGCAAAATCATCAAGATCAACAAAATCCTCCAAGAGGAGCCATCAATAATCAATGAGGATTCACATGAGATACCCTGGATAGCAGAGATCAAACCCAGCAACATAATCACATTGGAAGAAGAGCTAAGGGATCTGGTGGGACTGAACCAGTATAAAATGTCGGTAGGCAAGCTGAATCAACCGCGTATCCTGAGCATCTAGCCGTCCCTTCTCTCCAGAAATATTGAGGCGCGCGATGGGAGTGCTCTAGGAAATGATGGCTGGCGATCGCGCTTTCGAGGACAAACGGAGGCTACCACCATGTCGTGCTGCATGCCCAGCAGACGTGAATGTTCAAGGATACATTGCGCTACTTCAGCAGGGCAGATTCAAAGAATCAGTGCAGCTCGTAAGGAAAAGCATCCCCTTTCCAGCCATTTGTGGCAGAGTTTGCCGAAGCCCATGCGAAGATGCATGCGCAAGGAAGAATGTGGACGAGCCGGTGAGCATCCGTGCCCTGAAATGGCTCATCGCGGACATTGAACGCGAACAAGGACAGGTAGAAGCAGAACCCATACCAAAGATGCACACTGAGAAAGTTGCCATAATCGGAGCGGGACCGGCAGGCCTTAGTGCCGCATACGAACTCGCAAAGCTTGGCTATCCTGTTACCGTCTTCGAGGCCATGCCTGAACCCGGAGGGATGATGCGATACTTCATTCCCGATTCTCTTCTGCGTAAAGATGTTGTGGCTAACGAAATAGCCTACATTCAAGATCTCGGCGTGGAGATCAAGACAGGTGTGACGTTGGGCAGAGACTTATCGATTGACAGCCTGCGAACATCCGGTCCATACGAAGCAATTTTCGTAGCAATCGGAATACAGAGAGTTTGGGGCAGGAAACTGAAGACACAGCTAACGTCGCCTCTAGCCTCTCTTCTTCCGAACACTGAAGAAGACGAAGTCCATACGAAGTCGCCTACAATATCGGTTGATCCGCTAACGCTGGAGACTCGAATCCCAGGCGTATTTGCCGGAGGCGACATGGTTGCCGGAAAAGCAACCAGCATCGTCAATTCCATAGCCGTGGGGAAACGAGCGGCTGTATCGATCGATCGCCGTTTGAACGGGCAGGATTTGAGGACTGGAAGAGAGGAGGCAATTGAAGAGACAACTTGGGTTAAAGACTGGAGGGCAATAGCAAAGAAACCCAAAAGGTACGCTGGGCCAAGCGAAGACCATGGAAAGCGAAGAGTAAGCTTCGAGGAAGCTGAAGGCATCTTGGCCAAGACTAAAGAGGCTGCCATGCTCGAGGCTAGAAGATGTCTTGAATGTGGCCCATGCAGTGAATGTCTCGGAAGCGAAGGGCTGTGCGAGGCTGACGAGGCTATAGTTCATGAGACTTTGTGCACCGGCTGCAACGTTTGTGTTGCTGTTTGTCTCTTCGGCGCCATAAAGAAGGATGAAAGAGGAGTTGCAAGAGTAGACAACGACTTGTGCAAAGGCTGTGGGGCTTGCAGCGTAAGTTGTCCTGAAGGCGCCATCATCATGCGGCGGTCTACGGATGCCGAAATTGCGGCTGACATTACAGCCGCTTTGAGGAGGTAGTCCGCAAGATGTCAAGGCCCAAAATCATCGCTTTCATCTGCAACTGGAGTCTGCCTCCAGAGGTGGGCATCGCACCCACTAGCACAATACACGGCTATCCCAAAGTAGATATCATCCGAGTAATCTGCGTCGTCAGAATCGGTCCGGCACTAGTGCTGGAGACGTTTGCCAGAGGTGCAGATGGCGTCTTGTTAATCGGTTGTCCACCACCAGATTGCCACTTCATCGAAGGAAACCTCCAGGTGCAGCGGAAAATGGGGATGTTGAAGAAACTCCTATCGCTGACCGGTCTTGAACCTGAGCGCCTTCGGCTACATTGGGCCTATGCATCCGAGATTGGGCGCTTGGCAAAGATCATTGACGATTTTAGAAACCAAGTTATGGCGTTAGGACCATCTCCGTTTGCTGGGGAAAGACCAGATGCAAGCTTACTTCTCAACGTTAGGGCTGCCAAAGCCGCGGCAGAAGATTCTAGACTCAGAATCTTGGTCGCTAGAGAAAGAGAGCTGACTGAAAAGGAGAATATGTACGGAGAGAAGACATCGCTGGAAGAATTTGACGAGACGTTGAACACTGCTATTGAGGCTGAGTATCTACGCAACAGAATTCTCCTTCTATTGGAAAATGCCCCACTGTCAGTCAGAGAGCTCTCTAAGCAATTGGACACTGAATCGAGAGAGGTACTACATCACATAGTGGTTATGAGACAACAAGGTTTGATTGTGGTTGGCGAAGTCAAAGGAACGACGCCTTTTTACACAGCCCTGGCGGGGGGTAGACAATGAAGAAGACGGGAGCAGTACTTGTGGTGGGCGGCGGAGTTGCAGGAATACAGACTTCCCTTGACCTAGCAGATTCTGGATTCAAGGTCTACTTACTAGACGAGGCACCCAGCATAGGAGGAGTAATGGCGCAACTTGACAAAACGTTTCCGACCAATGACTGTTCAATGTGCATTCTCGCCCCGAAACTGGTTGATGCGGGGAGGCATCCAAACATCGAACTTGTAGCAAATGCGGAGTTGAAGAAACTAGAAGGAGAGGCTGGGAACTTCGAGGTCACTGTGAGTAGGAAATCTAGATACGTCAATCAAGAGAAGTGCACCGGCTGCGGTATATGTGCCCAGAAATGCCCAGTAGAGGTCGTAGACGAGTACAATGAGGGACTAGGAGTGAGAAAGGCGATATACCTGAAGTATCCTCAAGCGGTTCCCTTAGTCTACACCATTGACAAAGAAAGATGCATTGGCTGTGGCACCTGCAAAGAGGTATGCAAGGCTGAGGCAATCGAGATTGGGAATGAACAAGGGACCAACGTTCTGAACGTCGGCTCAATAGTGCTGGCACCTGGTTTTGAGGAGTTCGACCCAAGTGTGAAGAGCGAATATGGCTATGGAAGATTCCCGAATGTGGTCTCAAGCATAGAATTTGAGCGTATCTCGAATGCGTCCGGGCCGTATGGCGGAATGGTTTTGCGTCCTTCTGATGGCGAGATTCCACGAAAGATAGCCTTCGTCCAATGTGTTGGATCCCGTGACGCCAAGTTGGGAAACAACTATTGTTCTTCCGCCTGCTGCATGTACGCCGTCAAGGAGGCGGTTATCGCGAAGGAACATGATACTGAACTCCAATGCGCGATATTCTTTATGGATGTGCGGTCATATGGGAAAGAGTTTGATGTCTACTACTCTAGAGCTGAAGAAGAATATGGGGTAAGGTTTGTTCGGTCAAGAGTTTCTCATCTGGAAGAAGTGCCTGGTTCGTCAAATCTCATAGTGAGATATGTGAGTGATGAGGGGCCGGTGGATGAGGAATTCGATCTTGTTGTACTTTCAGTTGGAATGAAACCGCCCCTCCATGCAGAGAGACTTGCTAAAGCACTTGATATTGAAATGAACAGATACAGCTTCTGTTCAACTCAGACCTTCTCGCCATTGGAAACCTCTAAGCCGGGGATATTCGTCTGCGGAGCTTTCTCGTCCCCAAAGAACATACAAGAAAGTGTAGCACAAGCGAGTGGGGCCGCTGCCAAAGTTGCTAGCTTGATCTCTTCGGAGAGAGGGAAACTCGTAAGTATAAAGGAGTATCCGCCAGAGAAAGATGTTTCGAGTGAGAAGCCTCGCATCGGTGTTTTCGTTTGCCATTGCGGAATAAACATTGGTGAAATAGTTGATGTGCCAGAGGTCGTGGAGTATACTAGGGCTCTGCCGGACATCGTATATGCTGAGGACAATCTGTATACTTGCTCGCAGGATACGCAGAAGGGAATACAGGAGAAGATAAAGGAGCACGATCTGAATCGAGTAGTCGTGGCTTCTTGCACTCCAAGAACCCATGAGCCACTCTTTCGAGAGACGATTCGAGATGCTGGGCTGA
>CAZBDB010000081.1:0-5637 GCA_964490655.1 uncultured Candidatus Bathyarchaeia archaeon
TCTTGTTCTTCTTCAACTGATCTGGTGGATATCTCTCTGATCAAGGGATTCCCCCCTTCCTCCCCATGAATGGAACTCTATTTTTGGACAAAGTCAGCAATTATCTTCGTTCAATGAGGTCTAGGTTGTGCCCTGTCTTGATCAGTACAGATCGGGGACGTCATACTCGCCCAATTGGAGCGGATACTTACCGTACTCGCGAACCACATTGACGACGTATTCATAGTTCTGGCCTGACACATTGCTGGGTACGGAGTGATCTGACTGGAAGATGAAGCCACCACCCTTGGCGGCGTTGAGCTTTCGTAGGACAATCGCTTTGAGTTCCTCTTGAGCCTTGTTTGCCCATTCGATCACGTTCATATTGCCGCAGAAGCCGATACGGTGACCGTACTTGCGACGCAGGTCCACGACGTCCAATCCGGCCTTTGCCTCTAGCGGGTTCAAAGCATCAATGCCGATCTCGATGAAGTCCTCAAAGATGCGATTGATGTTGCCGCATCCGTGATAGATGACCAGTAAGCCGTGTTCATGGCAAATGTCGACTATCGCTCTGACACCTGGCTTGGAATACTTGCGCCAGTAGTCAGGTGAGAAGAACATATCTTTCGTGTAGGCGACATCTCCCCAGATGACCATCCCGTCCAACAAGCCACCGGCCGCCTCAATTTGAGCCTTAGCGATTTCCAGCGCAAATTCATTGGCTCGCTCCGTGACACGGCCGAATCGCTTGGAGTGGAGGGCACTCCAGAGAAGGAGGTTCCTTTTTCCGACCATACGCGTCATTATCTCATTGCCTCACAAACACTGCCGTAGACGGGGAAACTCGGGTGCAATGATTTGACCGTCTCGACCCAAGGAGGCGAATTACGGGCAAAGCTGTCGCCGACGCCAGCGATCTGATTGTCTCCATGGCTGAAGTAGCGTCGTTGGTCCCACGGATCGTCGAACTCAAATGCCTCCGCCTTTTCGATCGTATCGGTGCCAAACTCCAGGAAAGCAGGCATGGGATCCGCGAACTTCTTTCGGATCACCGCTTCAAAGCCAGTTCGCACCACCACTTCCTCCTCGGTCTCCCTCAGTATCTCAAACTGCTTGGTGTGAGGATCCATGTTCGGTATGGTGACTTGCCAGTCTAGGTTGTAATATGCATATATGTCAGCATCGTCCGGAAGTCCTAGCTCCTTGCGCCAGCGATCGAGAAAACTCCCCCAAAAGAAGTCGCTAATCGGGACGCGATCCGCTTCTTCATGGCGCAAGGTCTTGTTCATTCTGTCCAGTTTTGCAAGGCAACTAGAGGATCTTTCCATTTTCTCCTTGCTCCTCAATGACTTATCTAAGGTTAACAGCCTAGTCGGTGTGAAAGACCTCCTCCATGTTCGCCCACCACTCCCCCTCGCCGCGGGTTTCCAGAGGCTCTTGCATGGGCATCATGATGTCCCACCACTCCCGCGTCTTGGGGTCGGAGGCCATCTTGGCCATATCGGCATCAAAGTCATCACCTACGTACTCAAAATAGGCAAAGAGAAAGCCGTCCTTGTGAAAGATTGAATAGTTGCGAATATTGCATTCGGTGATCATCTCCAGAATCTCCGGCCAGACGTTGGCGTGATAGGCTTTATACTCCTCAAGCTTTTCTGGCTTGACCCGGATCATCTGACCATACCTTTGCATAGTGACATCCCTTCGAAACGCTCTTCTTATCAGCACTCGATGAAGATGACGCTGTGAATGTGAAGCTGGGGAACCGTGAAGTTGACTCTGCCTTTGCGCATTGTCCACTCTAGTGTCCGTCCTTCAGGCATTTGAGTAATCTTCTTCGGCTTTTCTGAAATCCCAAGGCTTACACGGATTTTTGTTAATACTGGCAGGAATTCAATGTTGGGTATGCCGGTGGACGTGTCGCGTTTCTCGGTATGGTAATTCAGTAAATGGACGATCTTATTTCTCCCTTGTTGGAAGAGGGACACTTCCACGGAGGGCGGGGCTTCAATCTCGATCACCTTCTGAGGGGTGACGAGATCGATGCACTTACCCGCTAGTTTCCGTAGGTCAGGTGTGTCACGAACCCAATACTCGCGGAAAAGGTCCGTAGCTATGTAGATGGCTTTGCCCTTACCGAATTGATTGATTGTAATCGCAGGATAGCCCGAAGGTTCTCCTGGCGGGGGTATTCCGCCGGGAAATGGGTTTTCATCTAAGGGGTTGATGAAGGTACACATGGTTTCGGCACTGGTTGGTTTGACTAGGGTGAAGGGGCTGTTCACGAGAAGAGGCATGTTGTGGATGTCGCTGTTCTCCAGTATTTTTGCTCCGGGCTTGATATAGCCGCAGTGGTATGCTGACTTGCCTGCGAAATGGAGACCCAGCACATCGGCTAGGCCGAAGTCCCCCAACGGATTGTTCAGATCGTCTCTCATAGAGGCTCCGAGAGTGGCGATCAGGCCGCCGCCGTTCTTCACAAAGCCCCGTATGACGTCGTTCTCAGCACGGCTGAGGCACGTCTGGTCAGAAAGGACTAGTGTCTTGTAGCTCTGGAGGCTTTTCATCAGCGTTTCATCGTTAATGATGTTGAAGTGGATGCCGCTCATAACGAGGGCCTTATGGGACCCGAGCATGTTCTCGTTTAACGGTTCGCCCGTCCATGAGGGATTCGGCCTTAAGGGATCTCTCGACCAGTGGCTGGCAGCAGAGTTAAGAACCGCGATGTACGGCACAGGATGAGCATCCCTGCAGTACTCCTCGCGGTTTTTGACAAACTCGTAAGTTTCAGAGACAGCCTTGTACACGGCCGGTTCAAGGGTTCCGTCATGATAAGGGCGGTCAGCGAGAAAACACCGTGCGCCATTTGCTAAGGCCGCGGCGCACTCGAGCTGTAGAGCGATCGTTGGCCTGAGTGTCCAGTCGCCCCAATGCTGCATCCGAGTGTTCATACAATCGAAGGGCACACCGAGCGAGGATAGGTAACGGCCTTCATAGCTGAAGTGGAGGACATAGGAGCCACGGAAGAATTCCTTCTTGTGCATGGTGCTAGCGGCGGGCGTCGGGGGATCTTGCGTGATGTAGGTAACCCACTTCGGGGGTTCTACAGGGAAACGGTTGGAGTAGGCAAGATTGGATGCGACAACAAAATCGGGCTTCAGCTTCCGCATCGCTTCAGTGACTTTCCGGTCGAACTCAAGGAAGCACCGGTTCCGCCACAGCCTCCATTGAAACGCCAGGGGGTCGTCTGCTGACTTTGGGATATCACCGCCTGCCTCCTGATGGAAATCGTTCCTGCAAATAGAGCAGTAGCATGGACCGGAGCCGTCAACGAAGAACTGGTGGAAGGAGCCGTCAAAGAAGAAGCCATCTACATCATAGTTCTTCACTATCTCTGTGAGAACCGGTATGAGATACTGCTTCACATATGGAGTGTTAAGACACATGCTTCCTCGAGGCTTGCCTTGGACATCCGTGAATTGCCACTCAGGGTGTTCCTGCGCCGCTCTTCTATGTTGGGTGGGATTCATGTAGACCAGAACGTGAATGCCCCGCCTTTTCAACGCTTTTGACATCTCGCGCAAGTAATCTTTCTTCAGGTTTGGGTGCCTATGAGGCGAGAGATAGTACAAGGTCTGGCCGAAGATGCATACTGCCTCGATGTGAGCTTGCGCCAACATCTCTGCAACGTCTTCAGCATCTAGGTTGCCCGAAACATTGGGAACTTTCTCATTGTAAACGTGGAAGTCGAAGTGCATCTTCCGAAACTTGTCATTGATCCATCGGTTGGACATTGTTCCTCAGCCTCGAACGGATTTGGGTATATATTTAAGCCTTATGGTCTTGCACACAATTTGGCATTCGGTATCCGAATGTTAGAGCAAGAGCATTGTCTGAAAAGTCTGCATAGGCCTAGCTATTGTTACGTCCTCCTACGGAGTCGAAATAGTCTTCAGTCAACTCAAGAGTCTCGGAACTACGAATTGCAGCTATGATTTTGCCGCTCTCCTTCGGACAATTCTTAAAACGAATCCCAAGATTAGGACTGCTACGCCAACTCCGCCATACAGAAGCTAGCCATGGTAAGACTGACGTAGCGCGCGCTAAGAGAGGGATGTTCAAATGAACAAAGAGTTTGGTTAGCTCGCTAGAACAGACAGACGTTGAAAAAATGCTGAAGAAGAGGCATACCAAAAAAGGGTAGAATCACTGTAACAATCTTTGGGATCAAAAAACTTGACAGAGTCATCACCCGTATTTGACAACCTATTTGAAAAGCCTACTCAATGAGGAATTGTCGAACAGTCTCGATCGACACCAAACGATGAGGTTTGAGGTAATCTTCTTCCCTCGACCTATCGCCGTGTTGCAGAAGGGTTAGGATCTCATCTTTTCCTATTAGGAACAGTCGCTTAGAAGGAGAATATCCTTCTTTCAGTGTCCCTCCTGTTGCTGTTGCGTAGACGGATATGAAAGGGTGAATACGGCATTTCCCCCCTGTCTCTCGCGAAATCAATGTCACATGAAAAGTTTGGATCACTTTCTCAACCCTTATTTCCAAACCCAGCTCCTCGACAGCTTCTCTCTTCGCTGTTTCCTCAATGGATTCGTTCCGCTCCATTCCTCCTCCAGGTAAGAACCAAAGACCTTTTGAGATATCTTTGACTACAACAAACTGATCATCCAAACCGACAAGCAAGGTTACACGAGCGGCTCGTTTCGCCCAAGGCTTCCTCCACACATCGATGCACTCAGATCCCACCTCAACGGTCAGTTCCCCATCCACTATCGATCTCGCTCCAATCTTTCCTGTTAAGAGAAAGAGCCTATAATCCTTGTGTGCATATCATTAGCGTGTAGTCTCTGATGCTGCTTATATTACTAGAAAGAGTGGGAGATGATTCTATAGCAACAAAGGTTTATCTCCTCGATCCGATAGCCCATAGATTCATGGCAGATCGAATCAAGTCAGTTTCGACTCGCCTGCATTTCCATTTCGAAAAATGTCTGAAATGTGCTTCAAGCAACTCATAGTACAATTGCTGTGTGCCGATAGTTAACACCTAGCCAGATGTGCCTAAGAGTTAACAGAATCTGGGATAGGATTATTTGGCAGTCGGTCTAGTGCGGCTGCCTATTTGACACATGAGGGCGCAGTCGCCAAAAGAGAAATGTTCGAACATCTCTCCGAAGAGTTTGAGCAGATAAGAAAGACAAGGGATAAAGCCAAATCACTGCTGGGAACTAGTGCACCATATCTAACCTAGGCGCTAGCTAGGTGGTTCAATCAACCTCTAACCTGATAAAACGAAAAGTATAAATCTCCTGTCGCAACTGAAACGAATAATAACAAACGAAAGTTAGTGGAGGAACAAAATCTTGTCTGCACAAGCAGGCGGAGTGCCTGTTCTGATACTGAAGGAAGGATCCAGCAGATCAAGAGGAAGAACTGCACAACACAACAACATTATGGCTGCCAAGATAATCGCTGAGACGGTCAAGAGTGCACTTGGACCGAAGGGCATGGACAAGATGCTGGTAGACAGCTTGGGCGATGCCACAATCACCAGCGACGGCAGGACAATATTGGATGAGATTGATGTTGAGCATCCAGCTGCCAAGATGATGGTTGAGGTAGCTAAGACCCAAGACGAC
>CAZBDB010000082.1:0-3284 GCA_964490655.1 uncultured Candidatus Bathyarchaeia archaeon
CTCACCTGAAGACATATTAGTAGAATTGGGTAAGTTCTTGAATTATGAAAGAGGATTCAGTTTTCGTTGTTCCTGAGCCGAAAAGCTTAGATTTCACCGGCAAATGGTTCGTTTTCGACGGCTTCAAGAACTTTCCGGCTTTCTTGAAGAAAGAGTTCAATGTTCCGAAGGGCGACTGGGAGATAGTTGAAACAGACCGGGATGGGACAGGCCTCGAAGTCAAGGACAAAAAGATAGATGTCTGGGGAGACAAGTCAATAGGTTACGCAACAATTCTGCAGCTGATTAGGCAAGCTGAAGGCTATTTGCCAGAAGTAAAACTCTTTGAATCTCCAAAATTCAGGTTTAGAGGTTACCACCTGGACATAGCTAGAGGCGGCGTCCCAAAGGTTGAGACATTCAAGAGAATGCTCAGATGGCTCTTCCTACTCAAATACAACTATTTCGCCATCTATTTCGAGGATCTCTTCCCCTGGAGAAAGTATCCACAGATAGGAGAACACAGAGGTCGACTGACAGAAGATGAGCTGAACCAAGTAATAGAATATGGGAGACATCTAGGCATAGAAGTGTTCCCCTCTCTAGAGTTCTGCGGTCACATGGAGCACATTCTCTCTTTACCGGAGTTCCGCACTTTCAGCGAATGGCACAACCCCCGAGAAGGATGTCTAGATCTAAGCAACAAGAAGGCCAAGGACTTCGTATACGAATTGCTAAGGGAAACTGTTGAGTTCTTCCCCTCGGAGCATGTGCACATAGGCGGCGACGAAACGTGGGCCATGGGCAGAGGGAAAAGCCTGAATAAGACTTGGAAGTTCGACGGACCCGAACTCTACGAATCTCATCACCAGAGAATGGTTGAAATCGCATTGGACAAGGGGAAGAAGCCGATCCTCTGGGGAGACATGATCTCTGGGATGTATCTCAAAGGGGACGAGGCGAGATGGCGTCAGGTACTGGAAAGCGAGGTCTGGAAAAAGGTGCAAGTGGCAAACTGGGACTACAGCGCTAGCCCACAAGAGCACTTCAAAGACAAGATAGGAATATTCAAAGACAGAGGCATCGACCAAGTTGCGTGCCCAGGGCTATCCAACTGGAACAGATACTATCCAAACTTCCTAACGGCAATAGAGAACCTCAAGAACTTTCTAACAGCTGCCAGAGAAGAGAATCTGCCAGGCTTCTTAGTCACGGCATGGGGAGACGACGGATGGGAATGCCTATTCTCACACTTGGAGCCTCTGCTCCTAGCCGCAGTTGAGATTGCTGAGGCAGATGGCGCATGGCAAGAAAAATGGATGGCGATAAGCGGAGAAGACAAGAATGTCCTGAATGCGAGAGTATTATTCGGGAATCCAGACGTATCAGATGTGCTCAAACATGTAATCTACGAAGATTTCTGGTTTCACAGATTAACCAACCAGAGGAAGGAAGAGATAAAGTCTCTTTGGCAAAAGATACTAGATGAGCTTGAAGGTGTCTGCCTTCCCGAAGATTTGGACTTCGTACGCCTAATGCTAGAAGTTGGGGCGAAAGTTCTTAGCAAAAACGTGAAAGTATCCGATTACATTATGCTCTCTAATCTGTACTCCAAGCTCTGGCTAAGAGAGAGGAAAGCCGAAGGACTAGAGACAGTTGTCGGAAGATTCTGGGGTGCAGCTGGAAAAGAAGACATGGAGCTTTCAAGAACTTGATAAGCACCGAAAACTGCGTGCCGTGAATGCAGAAGCCTGAAAGCGAGTGAAGCTCCGTTTCTATTTCATCCTCACTCATACCATGTACTGTATCAAGTCTTGGTACAGAAGATATACGCCGAAAATGATGATCGCCAATCCGCTTAGTTTATGTATTTTCGGAGTGATTCCGGATATCTTCCTCAGCATAAGATCCATGGCGCCCGCGGTGAGGACAGATACAGCGATGAGCCCTGCACCCATCCCGAGTGCATACAAACTCAGCATTAACACACCATTGATGATTCCAATAGTTGCGGAGTACACCAATATGGAGAAGAATATGGGTGCAGTACACGCGGAGATCCCTAGGCCATAGGCTACGCCGAATCCGTATAGACCAACGAGCCCCTTGGTCTTGATGTATTTTGGGGGAATTGCTAGCGAAGGCAACGGAATATCTGCTAACATGACGAGCCCTAGGAGAATTATTGAAATGGCGACGATTAGGTTTATCCATGGAATATTCTGTACGACGAAACTTCCCACCGTGGCTGCGGCAAACCCGAGCAAAGACAATACCGTCAAGATGCCAAGTGTGGAAACGGCCCCGCTGGCGAAGGCTTTCTTAACTGAGGCTTTGGAGCCCAATCTGTATGATACAAATGCAGGTAAGAGGGCGAAGCCGCAGGGAGAAAGAAGAGAGAAAAGACCGGAGGCGAGAGCGAAGGCTGATGTTCCGATAAGAGCCGTGGTCGGCATCAAGGGATTCGTCGGCTGACCAATCTCTTTTTCACTTAGAAGCTGCGCTATCTCCTTTGAAAGCTGGGATTCAGTAGTCACGCCTTCATGTCTATATCTGATGTCGCCTTCTTTGTCGACGATCACCAACGTCGGGATCACAGTAACGGCGTAGTTAATGGCAACGTTAGCCGTGTCTCCAGCTACAACCCACTCTATGTCGAATTCTTCTCTGAACGCTCGAAGGCGTTCATCCGTGTCAAAATACGAGCTAATGCTGATAGATATGATGGTAATCTCATCTTCAAATCTCTCATACACCTCTTCCAAGTGCTCAATCTCCACTCTGCACGGCCCACACCAAGTAGCCATAAAGTCAAGAACCGTTACATTTCCCCTATAATCGCTCAAGGTGAAAGTGTTGCCATCTATATCCGTTAATGTGAAATCCAGTGCAGGAGACTCCTGAGCTCGTAATGGCAGAATTAGAGATGCCACAAGGCATAGCAGAAGGGCGAAAACAGAAAGAAGACAGTGTCGTGAAGCCATCGCTGACCCCAGCCCTACAGGCAAGTCCAGACAATAGATGGACAGTACGGTCGACGATCGGATACGTATGTCAGAAGTCCGTCGACAGATTCTCGCGCCATTTGAGCCCCGGATATGTTTCTCATCCTGCCCATTCTCGTTGATCTTGACCAGAACGTAAAGCTCACATAGATATTGACCTTCAAGACACATAATCTCTTTTAAATATTCTATAATAAACGTTCCGAGTTTGAATCGAGATGATCGTTAGAGCCGCTGAGCCTGAGGAATACCCAGAGGTCATTGATATGGTTTACAGGGCTTTCAAGCAGTCCGAACTTG
>CAZBDB010000082.1:3384-5607 GCA_964490655.1 uncultured Candidatus Bathyarchaeia archaeon
CACAACCCGTCAGGATCCAAACTTCCAGAATGGAGATCTGCGGATAGCGAAAACTGACGGAAAGATCGTCAGCATTATGATGCTCATAAGACGGCAGCTGAGGATCGGAAGGGCTGTAGTGAATGGCGCAATCGTTGCTCCGGTAGCGACGCATCCAGACTATGAAAGGAGGGGGTACTGTTCGGCAGTGATGAGAAATGCCGTTCAATACATGAAGGCACAAGGCTTCGACATGACGATCTTGTGGGGGATCCCATGGCTTTATCCTCACTACGGTTATTCACCCTCCATGCTGAGGACCCGTCTGTCCATAGATCCGGAGGCCAAACCGGTGGAGAAGGTCTCAGGCGAATTTCAGCCTCTTGCAGAGTCTGATCTGGGGAAAATCACGCACATCTATCACAAAAACACAGCCACAAGAACGTGCGCAGAGATTCGGTCTCCAACAATGTGGGAATGGAAACCAAGAAGCTCGGGGGCTAGCATTGAATCTCTTACAGATAAGAAAGGTGAGGTTATTGGGTATCGTGCGCTCGGGACGGATTGGGGGCGCCCATGCGCCCATGAAGTGGGCATCTTGAAGGATGAAGCATGCGCGCCTGTTTTCAATAGCTTACTCGAAGCCGCTAAGAAGAAGGAGTTCTATTGCATCATCCATCCTGACCATCTCTTTGCTCGGTTTGCCTTCTGGCATGATGGTGAGATAAGGATAAGCCGCGGCGGAGGAGCAGGCATGGCGCGAGTTCTGAATCTTGGTTCTCTCCTGACGAAGATGTGTAGTGAGTTTGAGCGTAGACTTCGTCACTCCGAGTTCCACGATATAGAGTGCGCACTGAAGATTTCAAGTGACGAGGAATCCATTGTTCTGGAGATCAATCATGGGCAGGTCTCTGCGTGTACAGACCTCATCAAGGAGGACTATGAGCTTACTGTCTCCTTGGCGTGTCTAAATCCTTTGGTAACAGGATTCAAAGGCATCAAGGAATTGGTTGAGGATCATGGTGTTGAAGTGAAGGGTGGAAGGCGAGCTCTACGTCTGATTGAGGTCCTATTCCCAACTGGCTTTCCTTCTGGGGCACAGCTTCCGCTGTTTTGGGAATAAGCGCAAGATTTTTCTGCTAAGGGAATCTTACTGGATTGAAAGGGGATATTGCCGATGGATTTAACAGAAGACCTAAGAGACTATGCGAGGCTCCTAGAACTTGATTTTATCGGTTTCTGCTCAGCAGAAAGTTTTGATGAAGCCCCAGAAGACAGAAGGCCGAGAGTGTATCTAGAAGACGTAAGAAGCATCATATCAATTGGCTACAAGCTGAACTATGCGCCTATACAAAACCTACCAGCAAGCAGAAGCGCCTACATGCTGGAACATGACTACGCAAACAGACATCTAGACGAGACATCTCAGAAGATCGCTAGGTTCCTAGAAGAAAGAGGTTTCGACGCGATAGGGTTTGATTCAGGCGCCGGATTCTACCATGAGGCAAGAAAAACTCCGGAGAGATTCGCCGGAGACTTCTCTCACAAACACGCCGCAGTAGCTTGTGGTCTCGGGAAGTTCGGGTTGAACAACCTTGTGTTAAGTCCTAGATGGGGGCCTCGGATAAGGCTTGCAACAGTAATCACAAACGCTAAGCTGGGATACGATCGTCCCCTAGAAAAGAATACATGCTTGACCCCAGAATGCGAAGAATGCGTCAAGATCTGCCCTGTCCACGCTTTGGACGGATGGAAAGGGAGATACGACCCAGGAAAGGGCTGGGTCATTGACAAAAGGAAATGCTACGACTACATATTCACAACACTAAAGGGCCAGCGTTGTGGGTTATGCATCAAAGCATGCCCGGTCGGTTTGAAGGGGTGACGCCCACCTGCCTCGAATGCCAGAAGTCACCACTTCACAAGGCTTTTGTTTTTGCCGATCAAGGATGCCGTAGGTTCACATGCCCAAGATAGGCCAAATCATTGAGGAGTTCTATCCGATGATTAGGAACGTTCCTCGTGTATCTGGTACGCCGCTTGAAGCCGTCTTCATCGAGAAGATAGCTGATGTCTATCGAGCTATGAGTTATGATGTAGAAATCCAGCGCTTCAACTTCATGGGCTGGGAGCTCTTGGAGCGGCCGTGTATCGTCGAGGTCGATGGCGGCAAAGAGGTGTCTGCTGAGAGAGTGATGTGGTCTGGGAGCACGCCCGAAGCCGGGATAGAAGGGGTGGTTAAGT
>CAZBDB010000083.1:0-5601 GCA_964490655.1 uncultured Candidatus Bathyarchaeia archaeon
GCTTCTGCAGAGCAGAACAAAACGTCTAATAGCTTATTAAGAAGCCTTCTTAGAATTCCATATCTAATATTGGAATGACAAGAGAAGTGACCAAAACGCACATTGTCTACTCGCCGAGGTATCTCGACCACAATCCGGGTTCTGACCACCCAGAGTCCCCCTCACGTTTAGAGTTCATTATGAAGGGACTAGATGAGAGCGGAATCTTTTCGGGCAAATCTTGCTCTCTAGTCGAGCCTGAGCCTGCAAATAGTGAGGAGCTTGAACTTGTCCATGAAGTCGATTATGTGCGACTTGTTGAGCAAGTTTGTGGCTCCGGCGGCGGGATTCTAGATCTAGGTGACACGGTAGTCTCACCCGAGAGTTGCGAAGTGGCCAGGTTAGCGGTCGGTGGCGCATTGAAGGCCATAAATCTTGTTATGAAGGGGAGGTCCAAGAACGCTTTCGCTGTTGTCAGGCCTCCTGGACATCATGCTGGCCCGTACTATGCTATGGGATTCTGCATCTTCAACAACATCGCCATAGCCGCTGCGCATCTTCTCCGGAACTTTCGCCTGAAGCGCGTACTGATTTTGGATATCGATGCCCATCACGGCAACGGAACACAAGAGACATTCTACGAGACCGATGATGTCGTCTACATCAGTCTACACCAGGATCCAATGGGTTTCCCTGGAACTGGGTTCATCGATGAGACTGGGAGCGACAGAGGCTTAGGATACACTGTGAACATTCCTCTGCCGTTCTTCACCGGTGATTCAGCTTACTGGAAGGCTTTCAAGGAGATCGTGATCCCGATTGTCAATCAGTACAAGCCCCAGTTCATTCTGGTCTCAGCGGGTTTCGACGGATACTATAGAGATACCGTCGCCGATCTCTCACTCTCAGCCTACATCTATCCTAGGTTGTTCAGATGCATCTTGGAATTGGCCAATAAGTTCTCTAAAGATAGAGTTGTTGCCGTCCTAGAAGGCGGGTACAGACTCAGTTTCTTGAAGAAGATAGTGACCTCGATCATCGCCCAGATGTCAGGCCTTGATTATAGGATCTCGGATAAGCGGCCCCTTTCGTATCCTTACGTTCAGAAGATGGCTGAAAAAACAATAGAGGATGTTAAGCGCACACAAGCCTCTTACTGGTCACTGTAGAGCCACTTTTTCACTCTTTTACTTCTATAGCATTCTCTGGGCATTGAGCTTCGCAGGCCATGCACACAAGGCACTCGTCAACGTTTACGGGATGTGATTTCTCATCTCTGATTTCGAATACTTCGACTGGGCATACATCGACGCATGTTGCGCAACCAGTACACTTGTCAAGATCAACATTTATCTCCACCATGTCATATCAACCCCTGTCTTCGAATTTCTTACAATGGATTCTTTCGTAAATAAAAAGATTTAGTATCCGACAGAATTGGCTTGAGTAGAATCTCGGCAAAGCCGTGTTTTCGTATAGTCTGGTACGCTCCTCCGGTCTGCACCTAGGTTTGACATTCATCTCATTTCCTCTGTCGGCCAAGGAGCTTAGCCACATCGCGCCGGCTACAGTTCTTCTCGGAGCCTTAAGGTCACTTGTGAAATTGTGCTCTCCGCACGGTCTCTCCTCGAGCTATATTCATCCAGGAGCCTTTGCCGAGCCTCAGCGGAGATTTCACCACGTCGATACCGCACCTCAACTCTTCGAATGTTCTCGTCTAGCGTCTCGAGCTCTGTCTCCGCCACCTCGAGCCGTTGCACAAGATCTGCATAGGTTCTGCCGGCGTCAGCAATCTTTGACCGAAGATCCGTCAGCTCCTTATCTAGCCTTCTGAGACGATTGTCTAAGGAGCTACGTCTCGCCCTGTATCGTCGCCTCGATAGTCTTCCTCTTCTAACCTGCCTCCCCATAGATCTCAACTCCGTCACGATCCTCATCCTCTCTTCATAGGAGTCGACGAAATTCCTCAAGTCTTCTGTGGGAACCGGTGTGATTGCGATGGCAGCTGGTTTTGCCCTTCCCGCCAGTAGAAATATTACAGCACATAAGATGGCAGAGGACACGCCGGACCATGTTACAGGACGGAAGGAAGACCAAAGAATGTTATACCGATATCCCAAATTGATGTTCATGTTGCTGAACCTCGAGGCGTTATTGACCTCACTTTGATAGACGTTCCCAACATCGCTGTCAGCCTGAATCTTGGCACCCTCAGGCAATACCACCTTCACAACCATCTTATTCGCGGTACGGTTCATGAGATTTAGGAAATCAGCCGTCAGGGTATAAGCCTCAAAGCTGTTCTGTTTGATGTATCTGCTGGGTGGGAGCTTGTAGTTAACGGTCAGCTTGATCTTATCATTTTCGCTCGCAGCCTCCCTGAGATTGATAGAGACAAGTTTTGCAGAGTCTTGGTCTACCTTGTCTAGTACTGTTAGCGGTGCGTAAACATCCAGAACCGAGATGTCGGTGGCGTTCGTTGGAACGAAGAGAGAGATCCTACTCAGTGTCTCTCCCTTGTCGGTGAATTGGTACGAATCGGAGACTTGCAAGCTGCCCCAAGGATCAAGCTCTATCTTCCGTACCAGCTGGTTCAGTTCTAGAAGGCGGAATAATTCTGGAACGCCAGAGTGATCGAAAGATATCCAGGAAGTGACATTCGCAAGCCTTCCTACATTGCTTTCTGTGAGATTCAGTACTTGGTGATTGAACAGAGCGATCTTCCTAGTTTCGTTTGTGAACGTTGGACTACTTGCTGTGGACAGAGTTCTGGCTGGCAGGATCACAGTGAGGTTATAGAGATCAAGATCTTGTCCGAGAATGGGGTAGAGTGGGAAGCTGACACTGAATTCCACAAGGTAAGAGACCAGTCCGGAGAATATATAAACAACCGTGAATTCATATGGGCCCTCTTTGTCTAGGTCTATTGTTCTGCCGAATCGGACGTCCAAACCGTAGAATCCATCCAGATAGACGCCTTGCGTGATGTTCAGTTCGCCCAGCGCGTCATATGCGTTGAGATAGAATATTTTGTTCTGTAACCTACGAGGTAGTCCCATCGTGAAGTGGGTTATGGGACTGGTTCCTTCACCTTGGTCGGTATAGAGACTGACGGAATCTTTTATGATGAGAGCGCCGTCGAGCTCTATCTGAACAAGACGGTCTATGCGAACCTTGACGGGATCTGAGTTCGACGCTTCAGCCATAGTGATGTCGTTGAAACATAGCAAAAGCAAGGCTATAGAAATCAGAATGACAGAGAGACGATGTATTGAAGCCGTTGAATTCAAGCTCTCCACGACCGTCGAAGTTTTCCCCTTTTCTATTTTCCTTCGATTATAAAACTATTCACCTTGTGGAACATGTTAAGCTTTTGTCCTCCAGCAATATCTATGATGTTACTGTCTTGGCTGGAACTGCTCGTCTTCCTTGCCTGATGCAAGACGGCCTGAGAAACAACGTTCTGAGGATTAGTATCCAGCCTGCTTGAGGTAGTAGTCGTCTTCCTTCTTGGGGCCGAAGCTCCTAACGCCCTTCTCTTTTAGCTGTTTTCTCAGTTTTCTGGCGTACTCTTGGTTGATCTCGCCTCCTTTCTCTAGATATTGGATTATCTCTTTTGCTTCTTCATCGGTATTGCATCTTCGGATGAAATCGATGACGTCTGGATCGTAACTTTCGAACCTTTCGGATGCAGCCTTCTCACCAACATCTCTCTTAGATCTGACAGAGGTTATTGTGACCTTTTTCTCCTCGCCCTTCAGCTCCGTTGCGAGGTGAGGGAACATCTTCCTAAGCTTCTCTTTATCGATCTCCACTGCTGGGGCACGCCCACACAACTTTCAAACTCTCTTATGAAAGGACTTATTTAAATCAGTGTGTATTGCCACGCGTCTCTTAAGTCATCCGAACCATCAAGAGTTCACAACCCTCGGTAGGCCGACAATAGCGCCATTAGGCCTTAACCTTACCTGGTAGGAACCTTCTAGTCGGATTTTCCCTAATGACCTTCTCGAGCTGAGTGATGCTCAAGCCCTTGACTGGGTCGCCGTAGATCTCGCAAATCTCTTCTTGATCCATCTTTTCCGGATCTCTCACAACTATCTCAGCCTCATTGCTCGATGGGAGATGAATGTGGATATGTAGGGACTCAACCAAATCTCCGCTTGTCACTTTGGAAGTTCGTTCCAACTTGGCTATCTTGAGTCCACTTCTGCGAAGCTGCTTCAGTACATCTTCTGAGTTCGATGAGAAAGCCGCGATGTCTATATCGCTGTTTCGACGGGTGGTTCCCCGCCAGACACTTCCTTTTAATTTCGGATTGAAACCTTGTAGGCACTTCATTATTCCTAGGGCTTCTTTCCTCATCTGGATCAGACGCTCTGATCGCTCTTGTCCTTCGTGCTCGTCCGCTATCTGGTCAAGTTCAACCGCGATCTCTAGGTTGCTCGGCAATCTTCGTGTACCTAGGGTCTCGGCTGCTTTGAGTTTTGCTTGTCTGAATTCCTTCTCCTGAGAAGTATAAAGAAGAAGTGCTGCTTCGCGGGCTACCTTTTTCCGCATAGAAGCGGGATGGTTACCGCTCAAGTTCTTCCTTTTCCCGACCTTCTGTCGAGGCTTCTTTAGGCTTCGGTTCGGTTTCAACCTTTTCTTTGCCGGCGTGTTCAACTGCTTCAGGAGGATATGAGAGGACTTTCGATTTTCTGACGCCTACATGACGGAGAGCTGCTATCTTTTTAGCTTCATTGTAGATGTCAGACGCTATCTTGCCGAGAACTGCCTCTTGGACAAACTGGTCAAATGTAAGGGCTTTCGCCCTCTCTTCGATGACAGTCTTCATGATCTCGCGGATCGTTGTTTCCTGAGAGGTCTTTATCCTGTTCAATGTGAAGCCGCATGCGGAGACGCGTAGCTTATAGTTATCCTTAGTTGTGATGTCAAAGATTCCGTCGACTCTTGTGGTTCTCCTTCTGACGAGGCTTCTCAGAAAGTCTCTGGAGTATTCGTGCCCTTTGAACATTGTTAGGGCTCTCCGTCCATCTACGCTGACCACTTGGAAGCGCATCTTCAAGTATTGGTGGGCGAAGTCATCCGTCACGTCGTAGAGCGTGGACTCAACTACTCTCCCGACAACCCATTGAGGTTCGCTGGCTGGGACGGAGTCCAACTCGCGATTGCCGAAGTATGATGGTGAGACTATCGTGTACCATCTTTTGCTGCGCCACTTGTCCCTTACGCGTCGTCTTCTCGACACTTCGAAGCACCGTTGCGACAAAGAAAATGCATACAGATATTAAAGGTTTTAGCATCTTCTAAAGCGCGCAAGCAGAGGCACAGCTAGCTGGCCAAATGTCGTTGGTCTCACTCTGCACGTTCACGCTAAGAGATATGTTGAGGCACTGTCCAGCCGGTTTTTCATAAGGCTCCAATCCGGATGCTTGGGTGAGTCCGAAGGGTGTTGTTGAGGCGTTGTATCTGGTCATAACAACTATTAGCTAGTTAGACCAAGCAGCTAGCTAGCACAGACAGGGTAGCATCTGTCTAAGACACTATTGGCAGATCTAAATTTTCACAGGAGTGAGCTGGTCTCTAAAGGTTGATTCTTTGAACCCTGTACAGGTGGTT
>CAZBDB010000084.1:0-5584 GCA_964490655.1 uncultured Candidatus Bathyarchaeia archaeon
AGACCCTTCGCCATGCCTCCGCACACTCGTTCTCCTAGAGCTGCTCCAACGCCAACAAGGAGATCCTGAAGTTCAGGAACTCAAGGGACTACGTGAAGATGATCCGATCGTCTCACGCCTTTTGACTCTTCAGTCAGTTGACGGTTCTTGGACAGCAGCCGACCTAGGAGGGAACGTCCTCGGAGGCAGGCTTCAGGCGACTTCTCAAGCGCTGACTAGACTAGGGTATCTCGGCTTCGGGCCCGATCATCCACCAGTGAAACGCGGGGCACAGTACCTTTTCTCGAAACAGCAGAAGGACGGCTCCTGGCCGAGGCCTAGCAAGATGGAGAAGGAGGGACAAAAGGCAGAGGGTTACTCGATGGTGCCGCTGCAGACGGCTATTCCTCTTCGAGGGTTGGCGGCTTCGGGCTATGCAACAGATCCGCGGGCTGAATGTGCTTATGATTGGCTGTTGGAGCAAAGGCTTGACGACGGAGCCTGGCCAACGGGCAAGGCCGGTGAAGTCTACGGTTATGTAGCTGGATACCGTAGGCTGGCTCACTCACGTTGGGGCTGCCGAAGCAACACAACCGCGTCGCTCATCTGTCTAGCTCTGCATCCTACGCGTCGGTTCGATGAGGCAGCCCGTCGGGCGTTTGATCTTCTGCTTGGACGCGAAACCCGTGAAAAGCAGAATGTCGGCTTTGGCGTAGCTCGGATCATCGGCGTCGAGCCGCATAGAGGATATATCACATACTTCGCCAGGTTCGACCTGGCGCTCGTTCTTGATCTCTGCTGGAGAATCGGCGCTAACCGTAGCGACGCACGCGTTGCCGAACTTGTGCAGTTCATCCGAGAACTCCAAGGACCCTACGGACTCTGGGAGTACTCTCCTCATCCAGAAGCTTCCCGTTGGGTGACATTCGACATTCTGCGCTCGCTCTCACGCTTGGACGACACAACTAATTGGCTCAGCTTAGAACCGCGGACCCCCTTCAAGGCATATCCTCAGAAGCCGAAGCGGTTCTAGCATCAGAGATCTGACGAACCTGCTAATCCAAGGAGCATCAAGTTTTGTCGTGGCTACGTTTATTAGCTGCAAATCCAGAGTTCTGATAGTCTCTGTGTTGATGGAGGGGCTATCTAGTTCTCTGCCAATCTGATAGTATACTCCGAGCGCCAGGATTTCTCAAAGATAGAAAATATATGGGGTATCGATTCTGAGAGTGGAAACCATCCACAAATCACAGTCCAAGAGAGACTGTAACTTCCATCTAGCACGCGCCAACCGTGGTCCTTCACAGACCTGATCGCTCGAGAGTGATGGACTATCGCCTCTCGCCAAGAAATCTCTTCCTGGAAGGTGCTCATTTTCAAGCCTGTTCAGTAAGCAGACTTCAGATTGCCAGCTGTTCGGGAGTTAGTACGCACGGTAAAAATACGTCAGAAACCTCGTGATGGTTCTTGCATCGCCAGAACTCAAACAGACAGATACCCTAGACAGCCGAGCAAGTAGGAGAATGTTACCAAAACTAGTTACCGGAAACGTTACCGATACAGAGATAGGGGGTATAGTTTTTAGGAATAAAATCATCCCTAAAAACAGCATCAACGAGGTAGACGAAAAAACTACCAAAAAGAACGACAGCTATCTAGTATGAAAGACCCCTAGAGGGGGGTATCGAATTTGAGAATAGAAACCATTCACAAATTGGTCCGAGAGACACGATGACTCTGGAAGAATTCGCTAGGGGGTATAGTTTTTACGAGTGAAATCATTCCTAAAAACACGATCTTAAACGTGCATAGAGGCTTGTGCCGCTCGCAACACCAAAATGGACAACGCTAGAGCGGGATACATGGCCTATATAAAGGGGGGCAGGTGAACAAACATAAAATTACGGAAAGCGTTCAGAGAAAGAGGAGCATGCGCGCCATGAAAGAGGAAGGAGGGTTTGAGGTTTGGATTACGTCTTAGGGGTTGACGGCGGTGGAACGAAGACAGCATGCGTCATATCTGACACTGGCGGGAGGCTTCTTGGTGCGGGGATAGGTGGCTCCTCCAATTACCTCACAGTTGGAGAGGAAGAAGCAAAGAGGTCGATAAAGGTCGCTGTTCAGAAGGCGACTGAGAAGTCTAGTGTGAGGATTCCGAAGTTTGGGGTTGCATACCTGGGGATGGCTGGAGCTGGAAGACCGAGCGGCGTCAAGGTGATCAGAGGAATGGTGGAGAGTCTGGGTCTTGCCGACAAATTGGTCATTGACACCGATGCAGCGATCGCCTTGGCTGGAGCTACTGCCTGCAATCCCGGAGTCGTGGTCATATCGGGCACCGGCTCGATAGCCTTCGGCATAAACAAAGACGGAGAGAGGGGGAGGGTTGGAGGATGGGGATACATCTTGGGTGATGAGGGAAGCGGATACGATATCGGGAGAAAGGGACTCACTGCTGCTCTTAGAGCCTATGATGGCCGAGGGCAAGAGACCGTGCTGTTGCGGAGGTTAATGGGTCGTCTGGAAGTCAGTGATGTTGATGAGCTTGTGGATCATGTCTACTTAGGTGGAGTGAAGATCGGTGAGGTCTCCTCCCTCACACCCCTGATTGTTGAGGTGGCCAGAGAAGGAGATGTGGTGTCCAAGAAGATACTAGACGACGCAGTTGAGGAGCTCAGCTCCGCTGCTATAACGTTGATAAGAAAGCTGAATATGGCTAGTGAAGGATTCGAGCTCGCGCTCATGGGCGGGCTCTTCAAGGTTAAAGATCTGATAGCCGACCCTGTTCAGAAGAAGATCAAGAAGTTCGCTCCTCAATGTAAGATAATCACTCCCAAGTTCAAACCAGCTGTAGGAGCAGCTCTCATGGCGCTCAAACAGATTAACATCGAGATAGACAAGCACGTGCTCAAGACTGTTCAAGCGACTGTTAAGAATTTGGCTAGCTAGCCAAATAATAAGAGCGCACTGCGAATAGGAACCTTAGCGTGCACGGTTGCACTCGGCTGGACGGAGATTCATGGGTGTGAAGAAGGTACGAGTAAAAGCAGGTGTGGAAGTCCTTTCACGTAGATCATTTGATATCATTAAGAACAAGAGGGTTGGCTTAGTCACTAACCAGACAGGTGTCACAGAGAGTCTGAGACATGTTGCTGATGTGCTGTCTGAGAGTCCAAGAATCAAGCTCACGGCCCTGTTCGGCCCGGAGCATGGCATCAGGGGCGATCTCCAAGGTGGTCTTGCTGTAGAATCCTATAGCGATGGGAGAACTGGCCTCCCAGTCTACAGCTTGTATGGTGAAACCAAGAAGCCTACAATGGACATGCTAAGCAATGTTGACGTTCTGTTGTTTGACATTCAAGATGTGGGTGCGAGATACTACACGTACATTTATACCATGTCGTACGCCATGGAGGCTGCCTCTGATTCTGGCATCCCGTTCATAGTTCTCGACCGCCCCAATCCGATCAACGGCGTCTCCGTAGAAGGGAACATTCTGAACCCAGAGTTCAAATCGTTCGTCGGCAGGTATCCGATCCCTGTAAGACCCGGTATGACTGTTGGGGAGCTCGCGATGCTGTTCAATGTAGAGTATGGGATAGAGGCTGACCTCAAAGTGGTTAGAATGGAAGGTTGGCTTAGAGATATGTGGTTCGACGAGACAGGGCTTGTCTGGGTTCAGACTTCACCGAATATTCCAACTTTGGACACCGCAACCGTATATCCTGGAACATGTCTACTCGAGGGAACGAATGTTTCAGAGGGCAGAGGAACAACCAAGCCGTTCGAACTTCTTGGAGCTCCTTGGATAGACTCCTCAAAGTTAACCGCTGAGCTAAGATCAAGAAAACTTCCAGGAGCATCATTCAGGCAAGCCTATTTCACCCCGGCCCTCTCCAAGTATCGCAGGGAGAGGTGTAGCGGAGTTCAAGTTCACATAACTGAAAGGCATACCTTCAAACCTTTCGAAACCGGCCTACATATCGTTGATGCCATCAGAAAACTTCACCCGGAGAAGTTCGAATGGACTAAGCCGAAATCAGGTTCTCGGTACTTTTTTGACACACTCGCTGGTACCGACAAGATTCGTAAGCAACTCTGCGATGGCTCTTCTGTGAGTGAGATAATTGACGGCTTTCAGGAAGAGCTATCTAGATTTATGGAGATAAGGAAGAACTGCCTGTTGTACGATCATCAAGCTCCGACTTAAGATACTTCATTTCTTCGATGAATCTAGTCATTACCGGGAACAAGTGTCCCAAGAATCACGTTTCTCTTGGCCCCTGTGGCGTTTCTTAGGTTTGAGGGATTCTCCATCACATATTCGTTTGCCAGTATAGCCATCAAGACTGCTTCTTTCGCCTCCGAAGGTATCCCAAGGACGTCATATTCGAACACTTTTATGCCCTGTAGTCTCTCTCTTAAGCCTTGCATGACTGTTCTGTTCTTCGGTCCTCCCCCGGAAACGTAGACCTCGTCTATGGCATAAGGGGGCAGTATGAAGCTTTCGTAAGCCATAGCTATCGTTTCAACGGTTAAGGCCGTAGCCGTGGCTACGACATCCTCAAACACTAACCTGTTTTTCTCTGCGTAGTCGATGATCTCAGCAGAATAGTTTTCCCCGAAGAGTTCTCTTCCCGTTGTTTTTGGCGGTTCTCTGCTAAAGTAAGAATTGGATAAGAGCTTCTTGAGAAGGGCCTTGTCCACGTTGGCCTTCGCTGCGACCTCACCATCCTTATCATAGCTCGACTTGCCAAGGGAGTAATGTTCCATAAGAGCATCTATCACCATGTTCCCTGGACCTGTATCGAACGCGATGACATCTCTGGGTGAAGCGTTGGCCGGCAAGAAGGTCAGATTTGCGATTCCTCCAATGTTCTGGAGGATTCTGTTGAGTCGGGGATGGCTATGAAGAATGAAGTCCAGATAAGGAGTTAAGGGAGCACCCTCGCCTCCAGCTGCTATGTCTCTCTTTCTGAAGTCGCCTATGGTGGTTATTCCGGTTCTTTCAGCAATGACAGCAATCTCTCCTATTTGCAGCGTTGACCTCGTTCTGAACCCACAGGTATCTCTCGGGAGAGGAATGTGGTAGATTGTCTGTCCATGAGAACCTACGAGATCGACTTCACTCAGATTGAGCTTACTTTCGTTCATCAGTTTTGAGACGCTATCAGCGAAGAACTCTCCCAAGACGAAGTTCATGTGGCAGATCTTTTCCACAGTTGAGGTTACTGGATCGAACAGCTCAAATATTCTCTGACGTAAGGGGGAAGGATAGGGATAGTTTCTGAAGGCGACCAGTTCCAGCTTAGTCTTCAATCCGTAGCCCCTAATCTCGATGAGCACCGCAGACACGCCGTCAGCAGAAGTACCTGACATCAAACCAATGACTCTTCGAACCTTCTTCCGCCTGATTCTCTCCAAACTGGACAAACGGGTCATAGACACCACACGTTCAAACCTTAGTGAGGATTGCGTTTGCTATCGAGTTCGAGCTTTCTTGCTAGTTCTATTGCCCTCCAAACGATCCCTGAGCTTTCCTTTAGCGCTTGCCTGGCGATTCTCATACTTGTGTCCGCTTCAATCATCAACAGCGCGGTCTTGAGGT
>CAZBDB010000085.1:0-5517 GCA_964490655.1 uncultured Candidatus Bathyarchaeia archaeon
ATATCGAAAAGCACCTTCTGGTGAAGGAAGGCTTGTTAATGCGATGTTAGTGAAAAGTTGGCTAATGGTGATTCCAATCGCAGCGGCGGTTACAGCTGTTACAACAATCCTAAGCCCACAAACCACCATCATTTCTTTGCTAACTAACACCGGATCAATGTCGCTAATAGTTGGAGGGAATGTGGCTTTCGTAATCGGCCTATTCCTCCTAAATCCAGCCTTCTCGGACAAATCGGTAAAGTATAAGATAAACCTCGTGATGGTCATTTTTGTTTCGGCAGGACTGTTCCTGGTCTCCATGGCCGTTTTGGTTGTATCTCAACCCAAAACGTTTTGGTTGTATCTCCAAATATTGCAAACCGCGTTGAGTTGGTTACTAGGTATCGTATTCCTCTACCTTGGAAAAAGAAAACTGAGCAGAATCGAATAGCACGTAGACGATGATGAACTCAGTAATTCAAGATTTGAAGCCATTATCTTGGACTCAGATCTGATACTCCAGACTCTTCGAAGGATCATCAAACCCGTCAAGGTTTATGCGCTGAATAACCGATACCGGAGTCTTGACCGCGGCAATGATAATAAGTCCGTTTATCCTAACTTAGGGTGAACATGTCCAGAGAGTCGACGATTTTCAAGGACAGGAACAAGCTCTCACCTCGTTATATCCCGGAGAGCCTGCCGCATCGGGAAAGGCAGATCGACAGCCTATTGTCTATCTACAAGCAAGCCTTAGATGATGTTAACAGCTTCCTTCTTCAAGTCACCCAGATCATTGGTGATGTCGGCACAGGGAAGACTTGTACTGTGCTCAAATTCGGTAAGCAAATAGAAGATGTGGCGGGTCGACGCGGGATCGGGCTGACACACGTCTATGTTAATGGTAAAATTGACGGAACAAGTAGATATATCTTATACCGGAAGATTCTTGGGAAGGCTGCACCAGCCATATCGACCCGCAGTCTAAGCCCGGAAGAGATGCTCTTCTACCTCTTAAGGTACCTGCGTGATGAGAACAGGTATCTAATAATCTCGTTCGATGAGATCGACTATTTCTGCAAACGTTCGAAGGAGCATGTCGTCTACGACATGACCAGACTGAACGAGGTCGATCCAGACCATCCGTGCCACGTTCTGGGAGTGATATTCATCGCCCGGAACCTTTCCTTCCATAAGTTTCTCGAGCCAAGCGAGTTATCCACCCTAGGCCACGGCGTAATCGAGTTTCCTCGTTACATACCCGAACAGATTAAGGATATCCTCCTAGACCGAGTGGAGCTGGCCTTCAAACCTGGTACCGTAGATAACGAGGTCCTAGACTTCATAAGCGATGTCGCAGCCAAGCCATCAATAAATGGGGATGTAAGGGTTGCCTTGGACCTTCTTCTCTATGCTGGAAACCTTGCCGAGAATCTTGGATTCGCTGAGGTCTTACCGGACCACGTACGCAGGGTCTATGGGGAGACATATCCTGGAATCACGACGGAGGACATACTGAATCTGGACGAGCATGGAAAACTCCTCCTAATGGGTTTGGCCCGTGCCCTTTACGGTAATAAGACGCCCTATGTTGGATTGCGGGAGATCCGGGATGCCTATCGGATCGTCTGCGAGGAGCATGACGTCAAGTCTGCAGAAGAGGTGGAAGAACATATCCAGGACCTTGTAGACCGCGGCATAATAGAGATGAAGTCGCTGACTAAGATAGGCCTATCCAATGTTGCGGCCGAGGATCTAGAGCGATTTCTCAACGGCATACTGGAACGTCTGAGGGGTAGGTGAATGGGAGGAAACCAACGTAGAGTCAGATGGGAGGATATCGAGAAGGGTCTAGGAAGCGTCGGAAGAATCAGAATGCTCCGGGAGATGATCGAGAGATCTGATAACTACTTCACTAGGTATGCACTAGAGAGAAGGACAGGGCTCAAACCAGTTGATGTTAGAAGCAACCTAAAGGTCCTAGTGGAGTTGGGTTGGGTTGAAGAATACTCCTATGACCCCAGAACCTACAGGGTTAACGCTGACAGCGAAGCCATAAGGCTTATCGCGGAGTTCTTCCGTGGGATACCGCATTGAGTGTCGGGGCTCCTTCACTCGTTGTGCACATGGCTCCATGATTCCGGAATCTTTGAACTGGATTGAAGGGAGAGGCATGTCCGAAAGATGGAGGGAGTGGAGAGGGATTATAGAAGAATCGCTCATGAAGTAAGCTTTGTGAGGGTTCAAAAAAACTTAAAGGCGAAAAAGTGAACAATATTCTTGAGATGGAGAAGTTTCTGCCGTTACTGAACACGATCCAGACGAGGCTCAGAGACATTCTGACCAGAAATAAAAGTTACATGCTTTCCTGGGACATACCAAAGATCAGTAGCGTAGGTGATGATCTCATCAAATTGGCTTGGGATGTCTATCCGGGGTTAATGGACACTCAGCATCGAGTATTGTCTCAATCACTCAAAGAGGCTGGCAGGGGCATAAAGAACAAGGTCGTCGAGTTTCAAGACCGAAAACTAGAGGAGAAGGATAAGGAATACTTCAGGAACGTCCACGAAGTCCTCAGGAATATATGCGAGAAGATCGAGACAGGCGAATACTATCAAGCCCTCCTGAGGATCGCCTCAAGATCGCAGCCAAGCAGGAAAGAGAAGCATTACATAGCCTAGTTCTCGTTGAGCTTCTTCACGATATCGTCTGGGGACGAGAATCCAGGTACGGCCTCAATCGCAGCCTCTAGAAAGGTTTGAACCGGAACTATCCTTATATTTTTCTCCAGAAGCATCTTCTCGGTGTCGAAGTCCCCGAGCTTCTCATAGTTATATCTTGGCATGACGAGTTTACGAGCATACCTATCAGATAAGGCTGCCTCGATCTTCCCCATACCCCTATAATCAAGCCCCCCGACAGGCCACACCTCTCCTCGAGCAGTTATAGCTCCAGTCATGATCACGGTCGGGTCCACGTCGATATTGAGTAACGCAGAGAGCATAGCCACGGCGATAGAGATTCCCGCTGAAGGCCCGGAAACGGGGGCCCTAGTGATTCCTAGACCGACTATCTGCTTCTCCATTCCCTTAGCCGGCGTTATCAACTCGACGTATACATCATAGTTCTTAAACCTCCATCCCGAGATGGAGTTTATATGTATGAAGGCATCTTGTGCACTTGCGAGGATACTCTCCCCGACCTCGCTTCCGACGACTTGCACCTTTCCCGATCCTGATGGGTTGGCTACAACCTCTATAACTCCAACGAGCCCGCCGAGCTTGCCTCTCTCACCAAGGGCTATTAAACCGTAGCTCTTACCGATCTCGGGTTTCTGCATCCTAACCGTGTGCTGAATCATCCTCTGAGCCTCCTCCACATACTCGTCGACCGTGTTCTCGATGGCTCTCTCGAAGTGGTACAACCTGAGAGGATATATTGAAGGGTTGATCTTCTGGAGCTTCTCATTAAGCTTAGGATCCTCCGGGCTTATCTTCAATACCTCGATGAGCCTTTCAAGATCAGCTTTGAAGAGCGCCTTCGTCTCCTCAATCTTCTCCGGTCCATAGTTGGTCGCCTGCAACAGTTTGCGGGCGGCCTCGAGCTCCTTGGTTCTCAAGCGGTTCGCATCATCGACAGCGTCCGCCATCTTCCTAGGACTGAGGATCTTCTTCTCGAAGATCTTCAGCACATCACTGGGGGTTATCCCCTTCTCTAAGAAATCCCTGTAACGTCGAAGGTGAACCTTTAGAATCTCCGATTTCTCATCCTTATTTTTCGGGTATGTAAACTCAAATTGACGTGTAAACCTTTCCAAGAGGGCTGGGTCAAGAATCTCAGGCATATTTGTGGCGCCGATCACGACAACGTTGGTCAGGGGGGTGAATCCGTCTATCTCGGTCAGCAGTTGGGAGACCACGCGATCAACAATCGGGTCGTGGGTTCCCCTCTTCGGGGCAACGGAGTCTATCTCGTCGAAGAAAATTATTGCAGGCGCGTTTCTCCGAGCGTCCCCAAAGATATCTCGGACGGTCTTCTCGGGGTCGCCATAGCGACCTTGGAGTATGGAAGGGCCATTTACGTTATAGAACCACACATCATTCTCGCCGGCGATCGCCTTTGCTAACAATGTCTTGCCTGTCCCCGGAGGTCCATAGAAAACGAAGCCCTTGGGAGGCATGTAGCCCGCCCTCACCGCTAGATCGGCATCCAAGGCTAATGAAATCTCTTTGACCACCTCGTCCTTTACACCTTGGAGGCCGCCGATGTCGCTGTACCGTTCCCTAGGAGCGATGCGGTTTATGGATCTTATCGCAGCCTCCGTCTTCTCTCTGGTCGTGTATGTCTTCAGCTTTCGAGCTACATCCCTGAAGTCGTTCAGCGTTACCAGCTTACCAAGCTTGACCTTTCTAATCTTTCCAAGCCTACTGATCAGTTTCTGCTGGATCGGTCTAGACTTCTCCGCAATGACTATGTCGAAGGCGTTTACAACGTCTGCCGGGGTCAGACGTGTGCCACCGACTGATCTGAGCGAGTCCTCAAGCACTCTTACGATCTCGCTCGGTTTCAACTTGATGGAGTACTTCTTGCACTGCCTACGTGCGATCTCCAGGAGCATGAGACGGTTCGTACCAACATCTAGGTCTATTGTGCCAACCAGCCCTCTTCGGCGAAGCGTGTCAGTTATAGTCTCATACTCGCTGGTGGAAATCAGGAGGATGCACCTATAGTTTCTCTTCTGCAGGTCATCGATCTTCTCAAGGAAGACGGTTTGAACCCTTTTCTCTTCCATGCCCACCTCTGTTGAGGAGGAGAACTTGCTCCCGAACGCTTGGAACTCGTCGATCAATACAACGCTCGGTCTTTGGTAAGCCTCTTGGAAGAACGCTCCCAGCTGCTGCGCGCTCCTCCCGTACCACATTGTGTAAACATTCTCCGGCTTCAAAGAAGCGTAGTGTACTAGCATACCATATTTGAGGCCCTCTTCGAAGACTTCTCTCTGACAAGCTTCTGCAAAGAAAGTCTTCCCACTTCCGGAGCTCCCCTTCAATATGAAGACTTTAGCAGGAGGCACGGGACAGGCCTTACGCACGTCGGAGTCACGAAAGATGTGATAGTGGCTGCTCACCAAAATATTGTTCAAGTCATCCTTCCTGCCTACGATGTCTTCCTTTGTGACGTCTGGGAAGTCCATCCGCTTCCTTATCTTCTTCGCCTGCCTCTCAGCTTTCTTCTTCCGTTCTTCAGGAGGCTTCTGAAGGAACCTCCATAGCCTGTACTGCCAAGAAGAGATGTAAAGTAAGGGGGAGAAGATTCTTCTAAGCCTAGGTTTCGTATACCACCATTGATCGATGAACTCATCTTCTTCCATAATTCAATGCTCCATCACAGTGCGAACGTTGTAAAGTTATACAACTGGTATATCACCAGGATGCTTATGATCACCGCCGCGGAGCAGAGCATCCACCTTCGCCCCGAGACAATCTCCTTCTTACTCTTAAAGTACGTATCAAAGACCAAGAATACATTGAGGTA
>CAZBDB010000086.1:0-1348 GCA_964490655.1 uncultured Candidatus Bathyarchaeia archaeon
TCCTAACCCTAACGAGAGGCAAAACGAAAGTAAGGATGGTCACTCACAGAGGAATCGAAAAGGAACACATCGAGAAGACGCTGGACATAGTAAAAGAAATCTCAAGAGTTGCGGAAGGAAAGAAATCCTGATTGGCGGTCTAGCTCTTCGTCCGCGTAATCTTCGTCCTACCCAGGATACGCCAATACTCAATCTCGACGCCGGAGGCAATCCTCGACTTCAGGGACTCATCCTCTGGGAAAGGAGTGTCAAAAACCTGATACGTTTCAAGATCCATGACCTGAACAGCAGACGGCAACACTGCTAGAACCTGCCCGCTCCTCTTCTCGATGATTGGCACAACAACTTGAGCACTCACTGGCTTCACAAAACTTCGCTTCGCCCCATCAAAGACACCGATCGCAACTACCCTAGCCTTCGTTGAGCCGTGTTTACCCGGCTTCGACTTTGTGAGATCAACAATCCGACATGGCTCGTCATCAACTATCACATAACGGCCGACCTTGAGACTCCCAACATCAACAGGCTTACTCATACCAGACACCTCAGCAAGTATACAACCGCCCGTATAGCATGATCTCCTCCTATATGTCTAAGGCTATCCTAAAAACGTTTATCCATGTACTTCTACGCGAACAAGAGTCTCTGCGCGGCAAATTTGTCATCCAAAAAATCCTTTACCCCTGATTTCTTCAGTGTTTTGGATCTATACAGGTCGTGTATCCCCGTCTGACTTGAATTTGTCTCAGCCTTCAGTGACACTCAGGAAACGCGTCAACTCCTTCTGCTTCTCTTGTCTCTTCACGAAGTTTGAGACCTTGACACCCACTCTCCTAGCCTCAAGCTCAGACTCGTCAAGGAACTTCTGAAAAAGCTCTCTGACAATTCTCTTAAGGACTTGAAAATCGTTCGAGGACTCTTTCAGCGTTTTGGATCGGCTGCGAATGCTCATATCTTTCATAACTGCGAGTATCCCAACCGATTTGAAACTGATCTCTCGTTGTATAAGACTAGCGTGAACATCTTCACACAATTGGTCTGTTTTGTCTAGAATGACTTTTAGGTCACGTGTGTCTTCCTTCAAGGTGGAGATCCTGCTTATGGATTCGGCTTCTCCTCTCTCTTGAACAGGCTCATTATCTATCCCAAGCGAGGCATTGTGGAAATAAGTCCCCAGATTCTTCCCGAAGACTTCAATCAATCTCCGCACATTGTATTCCGCAAGATCGCCAACCGTTCTGATTCCCAGAGTCTCCATCTTCTTCTCTGTTTTTCTCCCAATTCCAATAAGGCGGCCTACCGGAAGAGCAGACAGAAACCCCTCAACCTCATCAGGTCTCACAACCGT